>JALRIY010000003.1:0-1464 GCA_023255285.1 Algoriphagus sp. | reverse complement strand
GGGCAAAGTCTAGTTATTAATTATGGCAAAAGTACCGACACAACTGCTCCATGGCTCCTTTATACCCTGCTGATGAGCCAATCCACAGCCCTTTCAAGCTTTCGGATTACCGCTGACGATGTATTGCTGGAGGAAGTCAAATTCTCACCCATTCCTACCAATACGTATGGAATCAAGGGAGCCACTGCTGCTATTCAACTCCCTTTTTCTCCCAAAGGTAATCGCCTAGACCAACTCCGCTTTAGCTTCCAGGGAACAGGCTCTGGCCACCTAGATTTAGCAGTTGTGGGAATTCCATTTGCAAATTCTAGTTTGAAGGAGGGCATTTATACAGCAAAGGAAGAAAATTCAATCTCCCTAGAAACTGGATTAGAAACCTGGGAAGTGGGTAATTTCTACCATCCAAAGCGGTATTTGCAAGGAAAATCTGCAATCGGTAGCAAATGGGTAGTTTTTAAGCCCTCCACTACCAGCGAACTAATCGATTTTCGACCTGTCACACCCAAAAATAATCACCCACAAGGTTCCGAATTACTAGTCATTTCTGTTCCTCAATTTAAAGCAATTGCTCAGCAGTTTCAAGCATTCAAAATCAGTCAGGGGATTTCTACCCAGTTGATTATTACTTCGGAAATTTACGATAGCCATGGATATGGCAACCCCGATATTAGTGCTATTCGAAATTTTATAGCTCAGGAATACCACGAGGGCAAGCAATTGAAAAATGTACTGTTGCTAGGTAAGGGTACTTTCGATTACAAAAAAAAATTAGGCGGACGTCCCAACTTGATTCCAATTTATACCAGTAGATCTAGTCTTGATCCATTGACTACCTACAGCTCAGACGATTACTATGGTCTAGTGGATTGGGGCTTGGGCAACTGGGAGGAAGATGCGACTGGGGATGCCACTCTGCGTATAGGAATCGGACGTATTCCTGCCATTTCCTATGAAGAAGCTAAAAATTGGCTCGAAAAAACAATTGCCTATGAAAAGCAAGAGCTCGTATTCCCTAGCAGTTCGCTTACTTTCCTAGCTGATGACGGAGACAATGGAGTCCACATGCAGGATTCTGAGGCACATGCTGCCTTTATGAAGGAGAAACATCCTTTTTTTAAGCACCACAAGCTCTATCTTGACCGGTATGAACAAATTAATGTGGGAGGTGCACAACAATCTCCAGAAGCAAAAAAAGCAGTTGTGGAACGTATTTCCCAAGGCACTTTACTCCTCAACTACGTCGGTCATGGGAATGAAACAACGCTGATGGCGGAGGAAGTAGTACAGGTTCAAGACCTACAAAACTGGCCGCAACAAACCCAGCTTCCCCTTTGGTTTACGGCCACCTGTGAGTTTGGAAGGCATGACAGCCCTTTTTTACGATCTGCAGCAGAAGAATTACTATTGGCTCCAGCCAAGGGTGCTATCGGACTCTTGGCAACTGGCAGGCCTGTATTTAGTAGT
>JALRIY010000039.1 GCA_023255285.1 Algoriphagus sp. | reverse complement strand
CGTGGTTTGGTAGGAATTGACCCACACATTAACCTTCAACCCATCCAATTCTAAATCCCCTCCAAGCACTAAAAAATCAAGGATCAAGTCCTCCCCAAAGGGTATAATTTGTTCATTTCGAGGCAAATTGATTGCTAAATAAGGCTCGGCTGAATACGGAAAGGGGCGAGAGTCTCCTACCAAAAAGTCACGATCCACATAGTTTCCGAAATTTTTTAAGGCTATTCCATTGCTATCCAACAAGAAAGCAACAGACCGGTAGGTTCCTAGAGTAAGTTCTCGTTGAAAAATCGGAGCAGTAAAGTATTCTGGCTCCCCCCCGTTTAAGATCATTCCAAACCTTTGAGAAAAGGCAGCTGTCTCACTTTGGGAAAAATTTTTGATATTGAATTCAAAAGGAACTTTTCCGGGTTTAAACACCTGATTGCCCAAAGGAGTATTAAGTTCTACTCGTGCATCTGGATAAAATGGGAGAGAATCTAGGGGTAGAAAGGCAACAGGAAGTGCTGGAGCTTCAGTGGTGGAAAAAAGGGAATCCTCTTGTAGGTTTTTTTCTTTTGTTTCGTTGGATTTGGAAGAACAAGACATGGTCCCTAGGGTACCAAGCAAAAAGTAAATGAGGATTTTGTTCATGGAATTAACTCAATTGAAGTAAAGATATTTATTTTTGAAGAATTTAAAGGAAGTAACTACTTAATCTATCGAATACATGGACATCTTATTTGATGAAATTCCCAGTTTGGATTTAGCTGACTTTACCTCAGGTAATCCTGAAAAAAAAGCAGCATTTGTTCATAAACTTGGGGAAGCCTATCAAACTATAGGTTTTGTTGCTATCAAAAATCATGGGCTTACCAAAGATTTGCAAGACCGCCTTTATGGGTCTATCGCTACTTTTTTTTCTCTCCCAGATGCGGTAAAAACCCAGTACGAGAAACCAGAAATAGGCTACCAAAGAGGCTACACAGGAAAGGGGAAAGAGCACGCCAAAGGTAGAAATACAGGGGATTTGAAAGAATTCTACCATGTAGGTCAAGATCTGAATGACATTCCGGACTCAGATCCAATTAAGACTGAATACCCAGAAAATTGCTGGCCTAAGGAACTTCCACAATTCAAAGAGGATGCCTTGGAGGCATACAGAACCTTGGAAAATGCAGGCCGACAAATGCTCCGTGCCATTGCATTAATTCTTGGATTAAGTGAGGACTACTTTGAAAACAAGGTGATTCACGGAAATTCTATCTTACGCCAAATCCACTACTTCCCGATTGAAAACCCGGAGGAAGTACCTGCCGATGCCGTACGAGCAGCAGAGCACGGAGACATCAACCTAATCACTTTATTGATGGGGGCAAGTGCCGATGGCTTACAAGTTTTGCGAAGAGATGGCAAATGGATTCCCATTACTGCCCTTCCCGATCAATTGGTAGTGAATGTGGGTGACATGCTGGAGCGGTTGACCAATAAAAAATTGAAGTCCACCATTCATAGGGTAGTCAATCCCCCCCGTGAAATGATGCATACTAGCAGGTATTCAATCCCTTTTTTCATGCATCCCCGCTCAGAAATGGATCTCAGTTGTCTACCGGGCTGTATTTCTGAGGACATGCCTAAGCAATTTCCAGATTGTACTGCAGGAGAATTTTTGGAAGAAAGACTTCGAGAACTAGGATTACGAAAATAGGATGTCTATTCGGACAATCCGATATGTAGTCTTTTTAAAAGATGCCCTCACCCTTTCGCTAACCTCTTTTGGCGGACCTCAAGTCCTTTTGGCCATGTTGCTTGAGCTTATGGTAACGAAGAGAAGGTACATTCAAGAAGAGGAACTTTGGGAATTGAATGCACTTTGCACGATGTTGCCTGGACCTTCTGCAACCCAACTTATTTGTGCAATCGGGTTCCGGGTAGGAGGTCCCCGTCTCGCCTACTTAACTTTGATAGTATGGATTCTACCAGCGACTGTGGCGATGATTTTTGCAGCGATTTTGATCCACTTTTTACAAGAAAATAGCCCGAATGCCCTGGGATTTGCAAAATACATTCAGCCAATGGCCATAGGTTTTTTGATTTTTGCGGCGCAAAAAACCATTCAAAAAATGATCAAAACACCTGAAGCTACTGTATTGCTATTACTTTCGGCTTTTGTTTCCTTTTTTTATAGTTCCCCCTACATTTTTCCTATCCTACTCCTGCTAGGGGGTCTCAGTACCTCTCTAAAATATAAAAATCAACCGAAGGTTGAAGAAGATAAATCTTTGCATGTCAAGTGGAGTAACTTTTACCTTTGGGGAGGAGTATTGATGCTAGCGGCACTTGGAGGAGCACTTACCAAGTACCAGCCGCTACTACTTTTTGAAAATTTTTATAGAAATGGTAGCCTTATTTTTGGAGGAGGACAAGTTCTAATTCCTTATTTATATACTGAATTTGTGGAATTTAAACAGTTTTTAAGTTCAGAGGAGTTTTTAACAGGCTATGCACTTTCTAAAGGAATTCCTGGTCCTACCTTTTCAATTTCAACCTACATTGGTGCCCTTTCTATGCGTGAATTTGGGCTTCTTGGATTTGTAGTTGGGGGCTTGATTGCTACTGCTGGCATTTTCCTTCCAGGAATATTTCTAATATTTTTTGTCATTCGCTTTTGGGACCAACTTAAGCTGTACCGCCCCGTACGTGCAGCTTTAGAAGGCATCAACGCGGTTTCATGTGGCATGCTCATTGCTGCCGCGTACCTACTATTTGAGCCATTGGAAGCCAATGCACTGAATATTTTCTTCATTTTAGGTACTTATTCCTTGCTTCAATTCACAAAAATTTCCTCTGTATACATCATTACTGGAGGAATTGTCTTGGGCATTCTTGGACAAAGTTTAGCCTAACAAACAACAGATCTTCAGTTAAAGGAACAAGATCCTCAAGAAAAGCGTTTTTAGTTATGATTTGATTTCCTAACTTTCATTTATGCTAGCAGCAGATTTAATTCATCCTATTGTTCCCTCGCTTACCATTTCTGAACCTGTGGGTTTGGCTTTAAAAAAAATGGAAGAGTGCGAGCTAACTACCTTACCCGTGGTAGAAGGAGGTATTTTTTTAGGGTTTGTGGAAGATGAAATTCTACTTGAACAAGAACATTTAGATGTTCAAATCGCACAAGTAGAGCTGGAATGCTCCGGCTGTTGGGTGTATGCAGACCAGCATTTGTATGATTTGCTCCGAATTTCAAATGAGCACCAAGCCAAATGGATTGCGGTAATAGATCGAACTCAGCTTTTTTTAGGAGTTGTTTCGGTCGTTGAAGCAAGAACGATTTATGCAGAAAGCTATTCCATTCAATCCCTAGGAGCTGTTTTGGTAGTTTCTTTGGAAATGAAGGATTTTCAATTATCTGAGATTGCTAGGCTCATCGAATCTGAAAATGCCAAAGTCATCAGCTGTCTGGTGCACACTGACCCCTCAAATCCTAAGCAGGTGGAAATTACACTCAAGTTGGATGTCCCAGATAGTAGACATGTGAAGGCAACCCTTATCCGATTTGGTTACCGTGTCCATGATTTTGGGCAAGAAGAGCTAGGATTAAGTACAGATGAAGATCGAATTGGCAACCTATTGCGGTTTTTGGCCATTTAACTATGAGAGTTGCAATACATGGCTTATCATTAAAGGCTGAGTTTTTGCCTACCTTATTTGGGCTTTTTGAAAAATTACAGCAGCTAGGAGTTTCCATTTGCTTAACTCCTGACTTGGACAAGCAACTTCGCCATTTAAGTTCTTCTCCTCACTCCTATGGATTACTTCACCAATCGACAGATTACATGGGTTTGGATTTTTTCTTATCTATAGGGGGAGATGGAACCCTTCTGGATTCAGTTTGCATGGTTGGAGACAAGGAAATTCCAATTATCGGGCTTAATACCGGCAGGTTAGGCTTTTTAGCGACAGTGGCTACCGATAAAATCGAAGATGCAGTCACTCAGTTAGTGGCTGGAAATTACCAGATTGAAGCCCGAACCCTACTTTCTTTAACCGGCTCTAAAAAATTATTTCATGGGGAAAACTTTGCACTGAATGAGTTTACTATTCACAAAAGAGATACATCTTCGATGATTACCGTCCATACGTATATCGATGGGAAGTACCTCAATTCCTACTGGGCAGATGGCTTAATTGTAGCTACCCCAACAGGCTCTACTGGCTATTCATTAAGTTGTGGAGGTCCATTAATCACGCCTGGTGCCAAAAATTTTGTAATCACCCCCGTTAGCCCACACAACCTAAATGTCCGTCCCATCATCGTGTCAGAAGAATCAGAAATCAGCTTTGAGATCGAAGGACGTAGCGATAAGTTCATGATTTCGTTAGATTCTAGGTCTACTTCTATCTCCTCAGAAGTAAAGCTACATGTAAAAAAGGAGTCTTTCTCCGCAAAATTGGTAAAATTACCCACTTATCATTTCTTCGATACCCTACGTCAAAAGTTAAATTGGGGCTTGGACATGAGAAATTAATAGGGGTATATAAACGCTTAACAATTATTAACCCTCTAAATACCAAGGCTCGTTTTTTAAACGTTAGGTAGTTCATAACTTGCATCATCTTGAAAAAATTCAATTTTAAGATTTTCCATCTTTGGGTAGGAATTTCCCTCCTAGTCTTCAGTACGACAAAATCGCTTTTTGCCCAAAGTTATGAGGTAGGTGGTGGATTAGGTGCTGCTGTCTACTCTGGTGATCTACTTCGAAAAATTGATGCTGGCCAAACTGGCCTTCAAGGAACGTTATTTGGCAAGAGAAATTTTGACAATGTTTGGAGTCTGCGTGTGGGAGTTAGTCTGGCAGAGGTAATGGCTGCAGACAGCATCCAACCCATAGATGCCCTTGCGGCGGTTCGAAATGCGCACTTTATAGGTCGTATCACAGAGCTAACCACGGTCATGGAGTTCAACTTCCTCGACTACGTCAACCATAAAAGTGAATTTAAATTTTCACCTTACGCCTTTTTTGGGCTGGGATACAGTTTTGTAGGGGGTGAAGGTCGAATTAATGAAAGTTTGGCTGTGGAAAAATATTCACTAAAGACCTTGGTTGTCCCCTTTGGAGGGGGTATAAAAGTACTAGTAGGACCACAATTAACGTTAGGTGTAGAACTTGGTTTTAGACCTACCACTTCAGATTTTTTGGATCAACTAGATAGCCAACTTCCCGCTTCACCACGATTTGAAACCCCAATAGACCCAACTAGCAAGCCTCTCCCTTCAGGATTGAATTATGGTAACCCGTATACCAAGGACTGGTACTATTTTCTTGGAGTCACTTTAAGCTATACCCTCACCAAGGCAAGGTGCTTTACGTATTAATTAATTGGATGCTTGAGGGATTTATTGAAAAAGAAATCCCATTTTTGTACCTCCAAAAAAGTAGGTATTCTAACCGCTGAAATGAAGGAAACTATTGACAGAAGCAACTTACCACAACACATTGCCATCATCATGGACGGCAATGGCAGGTGGGCAAAAAAAAAGGGGGCAATGCGAATTTTTGGTCACCGAAATGCAATCCAAGCAGTTCGTGAAGCCATTGAAGGTGCTGGAGAGTTAGGGATAAATTACCTTACGCTTTTCTCATTTTCGACTGAAAATTGGTCCAGACCCAAAGAAGAGGTGGAAGCTTTGATGGAATTATTAGTTCAAACCATCGTCGCAGAGACGGAGCTGATGATGAAAAATAAAGTTCGCTTGAATGCCATTGGAGATTTAGCGAGTCTTCCTAAATCGACTTATCAAAAGCTACAAGAGGTAATGCAAGTTACTTCCTTAAATACAGGACTTACAGTCAATCTCGCATTGAGTTACAGCGGTCAATGGGAACTTACTAAAGCTGCCCAACACATTGCTCAAAAAGTCTCAGAAGGAATACTAAAGCCATCAGAAATTACCCAGCAAGTGCTGGCAGATCATTTGGATACCGCAGGAATTCCTGATCCAGAATTGATGATTCGTACGAGTGGAGAATACAGAATAAGTAATTTTCTTCTCTGGCAATTGGCTTACACTGAATTGCATTTTACAGAGGTCTTGTGGCCTGATTTTAGAAAAGAACACTTGTTTGCAGCGATTGAAGATTACCAAAAGAGAGAAAGAAGGTTTGGAAAAACCGGCGAACAAGTTAAACCTTAAGTAGTAATGAAAAGAAGTTTATTAATTCTGTTTTGTTTGATATGGTCGGCAAGTGCCATAGCCCAAATTCGTTTGGGCCAAAGTCGCTATGCATCCTCACGACCGGTCAACATTCTGGAATTGAATTATGCCAAACCTCAGAAATTTAGAATTGCTGAGATCAAAGCGGTAGGATTATCTACCCTAGACGAGATTGCAATTATCTCACTTTCTGGTTTGAAAGTAGACGACCGTATTGAAGTTCCTGGAGATGCAATCTCTGGAGCTCTCAAAAAATTATGGGGACAAGGAATTATTGGGGATGTAAAAATCTTGGTCACAAAAATCGAAGGCGAAGACATTTATTTACTACTTGACTTAACCGAAAGACCAAGATTCTCTCGTGTAGAATTTGAGGGCATCAACAAAACGCAGGAGGGTGAATTACGCGATAAAGTCAACATTCGAGGCCGAGTAGTACGAGATGATGTGCTGAATACCGCGAAGCGAAATATTGAAAAATACTACCTTGACAAAGGCTTCCTCAACACTGAAGTAAAAATCATTCAAGATCGAGACACTACACTCCCCAATAGCGTCAAATTACGATTTGATATCGCACCAAAATCCAAAGTAAAAATCAATGAAATTTCTTTTTATGGAAACGAGGAAATCAGCGACAGAACACTTAAGGGTAAGCTAAAGAAAACAAAAGAACATGCACGAGTGGCGATCTTTAAAGATATTTACAGCCGTTTAATCGACGCAAATGGAGAGAGTCTTACACGTTCCCTACTCAGTAGCAAGGTTGCTACCTCAGAGCAGGTAAGCAATTACATCAGCAAAAATTTCAAACTAAACTTTTTTAATGGCTCGAAATACATCCCGAAAGAATACCGAGGTGATAAAGAAAAAGTAATTGCTTTTTATAATAGCAAGGGATTTAGAGACGCTAAAATCTTAGAGGATTCCATCTACAAATTCAGCGAAGATAAAATCAATATCGCCATCTCATTAGAAGAAGGACGCAAGTATTACTACCGCAATATCACTTTTACGGGCAATTACATACACGAAGACGCGGTTCTTTTGGCAAAATTGGGTATTGAAAAGGGGGATGTTTACGACAAAGAAAAACTCGACAAGCGACTCAACTACGACCCGCAAAAAGGCGATGATGTAAGTTCCTTATACCAAGACAATGGGTACTTGTTTTTTAATATTGATCCAGTAGAGGTCAATGTTAGCGGTGACTCTATTGACCTAGAAATGAGGATTTTTGAAGGCCCTCAAGTCACTGTAAATAGCGTTGGGATCAAAGGAAATGACCGGACTTCTGACCATGTGGTCATGCGAGAAATCCGAATCCTTCCAGGCCAAAAATTCAATCGAAGCCTACTGGTGCGAACTATACGCGAACTTTCAACCCTAGGTTACTTTGACCCAGAAAAGATCAACCCAGACCTTCGGCCAAACTTTGAGAATGCAACGGTAGATATCATTTTTGAATTGGAAGAACGTCCAAATGATCAAATTGAATTGTCCGGTGGATGGGGAGGTTTCTTTGGATTTGTAGGTACAGTTGGTTTAGTATTCAACAATTTCTCTATCAAAAATATTGGCGATTTTAGCAAATGGGATCCACTTCCTGTAGGAGATGGGCAAAAGCTTTCCCTCCGGGTCCAAGCAAATGGACAATCCTTCCAAAACTATTCTCTATCCTTAAGTGAACCCTGGTTTGGAGGAAAAAAACCTAATTCCTTAAGTTTTGCCTTCAACCACTCCATACAGCGACAGGTCGATTTCTTTAACCAAAACCCTAATGGTGGAGATTTAGGCTACTTCAAAATTACCGGCGTGACTCTTGGCCTTTCTAAACGAATTACCTGGCCAGATGATTACTTTAGTATTAGCAACTCTGTCCAGTTCCAAAACTATGAGTTCAACCAGTTTGGAACCTCTTTTGGATTGAGCTATCCAACAGGAAATTCAAAAAGTGTAATTCTAAATACAACGGTCGCTCGAAATAACGTGGACAACACGATCTACCCGAGACAGGGATCAAATATCATTCTATCGATGAATTTAACCCCACCCTATGCTTCGCTCAATAGATCACTCAACGGAGAATCTGGTGACCAAGAAAAATACAAGTGGCTAGAATACCACAAGTGGATGTTTGATGCCTCTTTTTACACCCCAGTATTTGGTTCCTCCAAACTCGTAGCCAGCGCACGTGCACACATGGGCTTTTTAGGATCCTACGGCAATAGAATTGGCATTATACCTTTGGAAAGGTTTGTGATGGGAGGGGATGGAATGAACTTTAACAACTTTGCATTGGGCCAAGAAATTGTCGGTTTGCGCGGGTATGAAAACCAAACAATTACCCCTGGACGAGATTCACGAGGATCTGCGGATCCAGATCCTTATGGTGGAGTAGTGTACAATAAGTACGTTATGGAACTACGCTTCCTCGTATCGCCTAACCCATCAGCAACCATCTTTTTGCTCACTTTTGCAGAGGCGGGTAACAACTGGGGAGATTACAAGGATTTCAACCCCTACGACCTCAAGAAATCTGCGGGTGTAGGCGCACGTATCTTCATGCCTGCCTTTGGTCTACTCGGTGTAGATTGGGGCTACGGGTTCGATACTGCACCAGGAACCCTCGAACGAAGTGGCCCTCAATTCCACTTTACCATTGGCCAACAGTTCAGATAATCTTTTAGAATTCAGCGCGTTTAGTATTTTATGTTAGGAAAAAACTAAAATTTTGTTCGCAGAAACGAATCCAAAAAAAGATGGAACGCATAAATAAATCATTCAAAATTGTACTTTTACTTTTCATTGTCTTGTATTCTGGGCCTCTAGCAGCCCAAAAATTTGGGTACATCGATTCTGAATACATTCTAAACAAACATCCTGACTACAAACTAGTACAGGAAGAGTTGAAAAAACTGAGTGAGGAATGGAAAAAAGAGGCACAAAATTTGGAGCAGGAAGTTAAAGAACTTTCCTCACAGCTCAAGGCAGAGGAAGTTCTTCTTACGGAAGAGATGTACCAGAAGCGAATTGACGCAATTAGGGCGAAGCAAAAGGCTTCGCAAGAATTTACGAGTCGGGTGTTTGGGATAGATGGAGTATACTTCCAAAAGCAGGCAGAACTCCTTCAACCCTTACAATCCAAAATTTACGATGCCATTGAAAAAGTATCGCGAAAAAATAACCTCGCTGTCCTTTTCGATAAAGCTGCAGGCCCCTCTGCAATTATTTACACAGATCCAAGGCATGATTATTCAGAGTTTGTCTTGGAAGAATTAGGAATTGAAGAAAACAATTAAATACACACCAAATGATGAAAGTAAACGTTATCCTAGCTTCTCTAGCCTTGCTATTGGTAGGATTCACCGCCCAAGCTCAAAGCACTATCAAAATCGGGTACACGAGCGTAGAATTAATTATGGACCTGATGCCAGAAATGGAGCAAATTGGAGCTGATGTACAAGATTACCAAACCCAGCTTCAAACGAACATCCAAACCAAAGCTGCAGACTTTCAAAAACAAGTAGAAGCGTACCAACAAGCTGCTCCAACGATGACTGAAACTGCTAGAGCAACAAAAGAACAAGAATTAACCAAACTTAGAGACGATCTACAAAAGTACGAGCAAGATGCTCAAGTATCGTATCAGCGCAAACTTCAAGAATTGTTGGAGCCTGTACAAACCAAAGTAATAAACGCTATTAATGCGGTAGCTGCAGAAAACAGTTATACTCATATCTTTGCGGAAACTGCTGGACAATCACCTATCTTGTTGTACACAAAAGAGGAAGATAAGTTCACTGAATTGGTATTAACCAAATTGGGAATCCCAATTCCAGAAAGACCTGCTCAAAACTAATAAAAAATGGCCGGCCCTAGTGGCCGGTTTTTTTATGCCTAAAAAATCACCCAAAGAAACCTTACTAAAAAGTCAAGAACCCCTCCTAGTTGACTTTTATGCAGATTGGTGTGGCCCTTGCCAAACTTTAACACCAATTGTGGAAAAGGTCATTGACGAACTTGAAGGGAAAGTTACACTATTCAAAGTAAATGTAGACAAGCATCCACAGCTCGCCCAACAGTTTGCTATACGTTCTATTCCACACCTCATGCTCTTTAAAAGAGGGAAAATCTTGTGGCGTAAAGGAGGACTACTCACCCGTGCTGAATTAATAAAACAGCTCAAAGCTGTACTATAAAAGAAAAGGGGCAAAGACCCCTTTTCTTAAATATAATATTTCAAACGGATCACCTCTTGTTCAGAAAGAAAGCGGTAATGACCACGCTTTAAATCTTTCTTATCTAAACCAGCATACATCACTCGATCCAAAGCCACTACCTCATAGCCCAGATGTGAAAAAATTCGTCTCACAATTCGGTTTCTACCAATGTGGATTTCTAAACCTAGGATGGCCCTATCTTTGGAGAGCACTTGCAGATCATCTACCTTGGCATCCCCATCCTCCAAAGTAAGTCCCTCCCTAATATCTTCCTCATCCTTAGCCGTCAATGGCTTATCCAAGGTTACTTGATAAATTTTCTTAATCTCATTGGAAGGATGAGATAACTTAGCTGCTAGTTCACCGTCATTTGTAAAAACCAACAAACCTGTTGTATTTCTATCCAAACGGCCAACAGGAAAAATTCGCTCCTCACAGGCATTTTCTACCAATTTCATCACCGTCTTTCGCTCCATGGGATCTTCTGTAGTGGTAATAAAATCCTTTGGCTTATTCAGTAAGACATAAACCGGCTTTTCAGGATTAATTTTCTTTCCTTGAAAAACTACATGATCTGTCTTTTTCACCTTGTAGCCCATCTCCTGAACCACCACACCATTGACTACTACCAAACCCTTCAAAATAAGCTCATCAGCCTCCCTGCGGCTACAAATACCTGAATTTGCCACGTATTTGTTGAGACGAATCAACTCCTCCGCTTCTTTTTGCTTTTTTTTCTGAGGTAACTTATCAAAATCATACGTCGGCCGTTCCGCGTTTAGCTCTATAAACTTACTTCTATTCTTCCCGAATCCCCTTTTTTCTGTGGGCCCATCACTTGTGAATTGCTTGGATTCAACCCCAAATATTGGCTTTTGGTCTTTTCCCCTCCCTTTGTACACACGTCTTTCTCCTGGAGCAAGGGGAGTTTTATCTTCAGAAAAATTGGTTCTCCCTCCTTTACCTTTGGAGAAAGAAGAGGGCTTCGAATACTCCCCTTTCTTGAATCCAAGTTTTTCACTACGCGCTGGACGAGGACTAGACTCGTTGAATTTCCCTTCAAATTTTTTTTCTCCTCGGCTATCTCCTTTTTTAAATCGATTCTGTGAGTCTCCAAAAGTTTTTTTCTCCTTCCAATCGGAAGACCTATCCCCACGAGAAGATCTACCTTCCCCTGCTGCGGCCGGTTGCTCTTTAAAAAATCTACCTTTTGAAGCCCCTTTATTCGTAGCTCCTTCTGCGTTTCTCTTTTCGAAAGGCTTCTTTTCAGCAGCACCTTCTTTTTTTCCAAAGAATTTACCTTTTCCTGAATCTGAAGAGTTTTCTTTTTTCGAGGAGAAAGATTCTCTCGGCGATTTTTTGTTGCTAGCGCCTTCTCTCTCTTGTTTGTCCGAACCAAAAAATGGTTTTCTTGGATTATTTTTTTTCATGCTATTGCAGCATCACTGCTGTAGGGGGTTGATTGTACTTACCTTCTGAATTTCAAAGGTTTATTGGGTTTGCAAAGATAGGTGTATTGCTAGCAATACAAATTCAAAATTCAAAATATTCTTTAGTATACTCCTTTATTTTTGTAATAATATTCTGTTGCATGGCGAACAGAGCCCTGGGTAAGGAGTAATTCATTTGCCAATTCGTAGGATACTCCTGTAGCCTCCATGATCATTTTGGTTCCTCGATCTACTAACTTGGCATTAGAAAGCTGCATGTCTACCATTTTATTGCCTTTCACTCGTCCCAATTTGACCATCACTGCGGTAGAAATCATATTCAAGACCAGCTTTTGTGCCGTCCCTGATTTCATTCGTGTACTTCCTGTAACAAACTCTGGGCCTACCACCACCTCTAGGGGATGATCCACCTCCTTGCCTAATGGAGAATCAGGGTTACAAGAAATCCCTCCCGTAAGCAAGCCCATTTCTTTGGCCTTCCGAACGCCTCCCAACACATAGGGAGTACTTCCAGAAGCGGCAATGCCTATCACCGTATCCAAAGTTGAAAACCCGTGTGCCTGTATATCTTTCCATGCCTGCTCCATATCATCTTCAGCATGCTCCACCGCTTTTCGAATAGCTGAATCTCCACCTGCAATAAGACCGATGACCCAATCGTGAGGTACACCGTAGGTAGGTGGACACTCAGAGGCATCCAAAATTCCCAAGCGTCCACTTGTACCGGCACCTATGTAAAAAAGCCGTCCACCTTCACGCATTCTAGGCACAATAGCATCCACCAAGGCCGAAATTTGTTGTAATTTTTGCTGGACAGCCGGAGCAACCTGATGATCCTCCATATTGATTTTTTCAACCAACTCGAAGGCAGACATCTGCTCCAAATTATCGTAGCTAGAGCTACTCTCAGTTATTTTTTTCATACCATTTCCTGGTGGTAAAGGGTGAGTCCTGCAATTGGGCTTTCTAAAATTAGGCCTACCTGCATTCCCCGATCTGTTGCTGCTTTACGGAGAATAGTAGCGTTGTAATAGGCAATAGAGCCTACAAAGTGAACTGGCTTGGATTTAAAATCGGGGTATTTACAAACATGCTTGCTAAAGAATTTTTGAAATGCGTCGTAATACAAACCATAACAATACGGATCCTCTTTGTGCTCAGTAATAAAACGACAAAAACTTGCTAGGTAGCGGTTGGGAAACGGCTTGCGATAGACCTGCTCTTGAATACCATACTGAGAAAGTTGAAAATGGTCAATTGCAGCTTGGCGAATGGCCGCAGGCATTTCTTCATGTATAAAATCTTGCAAAAATTTCCTGCCCACATCACTTCCTCCTCCTTCATCACCCAAAATATACCCTGCGGCTGGCCGTGAGGCAATTATATTTTCTCCATCGTAATCGCAGCTATTTGAACCAGTTCCTAAAATGCAGG
This sequence comes from Algoriphagus sp., assembly GCA_023255285.1. Classification (GTDB taxonomy): domain Bacteria; phylum Bacteroidota; class Bacteroidia; order Cytophagales; family Cyclobacteriaceae; genus Algoriphagus. The sequence goes on along the minus strand of JALRIY010000039.1, from coordinate 1,547 downwards.
CAATGCCAGCACGATGTCCACAGGTCGCTTTGGCTGCAGCCAAGAGATCATGATCTATTTGAATTTCTGCAATTGGGAAAATAGCACGCAGGGCTTGCGCTACCTCCACCTTCTTTTCAGGAGCAGCACATCCCGCCCCATAATAAAAAATCTCTTCCACTTGATCGGAAAAATTCAACAAAAATTCCTGTTTCAACTGCGCAGTCATCTCTTCCACACTCAGGTAGTAGGGGTTAAACCCTATCCCTCGATACTGACTGATTTGGCCGTCTTTGTGGATTACCCGCCAATCGGTTTTACTTGATCCACTATCTGCTATTAAAATCATCTGGTTGAAGGTGGCCAATGGCCTCAAATTTTTTAAAAACTTTTTCGGTGTGTGGCGCGTCTTTCAATTCTCTGGTCAAATCCTGGCCAGCCCAATGTTCGTAGTGCTTTCCATTTTTCCAAAGCCTGGAAGAAGTCACGTCATAAATAACTCCTTGAAAGGCTACCCATATTTCAGGCTTATCCTGACCATTTCGCAGCGCTAGCTGTTGACGCGTATAACAATGCATCAATAGAACTTAATTTGTGCAGTTACCCAGCGTTCTGGAATTTCTCCTTGCTGTGCTTGTTGGTAGTCTGAATAGCTGCAAGGAACAATACTTACCCGCTCAAACCGACTTGCATCCTGGTAGGGAATTTCCATCCACCATTTTCCACTTCGCTTGCTCTTGTAAAACACCAGGGTATTGGGCTTTGAATCCATAGAAACAGTATATTTCAGGTAGGCAGCACTCTTGAAGGATAAGGAATCCTTTCTACTATAAAAACCTTCTATAAAGTACCAGATCATGACCGCTGCCACTTGTGCAGTTTTATTATGCGTATCGTCGAAATAGGGGTCGTAACCGTATATCCCAAAGGAACTTAGCTTTTCATTTGCTCCCGCAAACCAACAAATCTGACTTGCTTCATCACCCGTCAATCCAAATGGCTGCGCATCCACAGCACCTGGAGCAACAGAAGACTGAATTACACTCAAATCAAAGCTGACTAGGTCTGCATCGCGAACCAGAGGCTCAACTTCCTGAAACTTATCTCGAAGCTGGCCTAGCCGCTTAGTTTCAAAATAAAGCTTCTCCAATGCGCTCAATAAAAAAGGATCCACTAGAAAACTCTGGTACCCCAAATGGGTGGAAGAAAATAAGAAATTAGGCTGATGCAGCACGATCTCTTGGGTATGTCGATCACTTTCTGGCCCTGTTTCTTCCATATCAATTTTGGAATCCACTGTGAGTAGCGTAACCAGCTTTTTCAATTTCTGGTAGGAAAGGTATTGCCCATAATCCAGATCGTGGGAACCCCCAAAAAAGATCGGCAAAATCTGTTGCCGCATCAGGTGCTCCCCTACCTGTCGAATATTTTGGTAGGTATCGTTCAGGCTATCACCAGAAATAAGATCCCCTAAATCTGCCACTTGGTAAGGAATTGCCCCTCTTTTGAGTTGGTAAAACTTTTCTCGGATCTCAGAACTTGCACGGCTAATGCTTCCAGCATGCTTG
>JALRIY010000399.1 GCA_023255285.1 Algoriphagus sp. | reverse complement strand
ATATTGAATGTAAAATTGTGGACTTACCTGCTCCGTTAGGCCCAATTAAACAAAGTGACTGAGCTTTACTGACAAATAAATCTAGATTATGAAGTATTTCCATTTTACCATAACCTGCGTTAAGTCCATTTATAGTTAAATGAATATTGTCTGGTGATAATTTTTTTAAATCTTCTGCTTCTGGCGCTTTGCCCAATACTTCGTATTGATTTGCCATTACTGTGCTCCTAAGTAGGCGTCAACTACTCTCTTATCATTTCTAATTTCATCTGGAGTTCCATTAGCAAGCATTTTGCCATGTGCTAAACAAAATATGCTTTGAGCTAATTGCATAATTACCCTCATATTGTGTTCAATGACTAACAAAGTTATTCCAAAATCTTGATTTACTTTTATCAATCTATCAATAATTCCATTAATTAAAGTTGGGTTTATACCAGCAGTTGGTTCATCCAATAAAAGCATTTCTGGTTCATTCATTAATGCCATTGCAAGTTCTAATAATTTTTGCTGACCAAATGATAAATCCCCAGCTCTTAACTTTCTTTTTTGAAATAACCCAACAAAACTTAATAAAGTTTCAGCTTTCTCTGTTAACTCTGCTGGAACTTTGGAAAATATAGCTTTAAAACTATCATCACTAGCTTTATGGCTAATTAACATATTATCTATACAATTTAGTTTACTGTAAATTCTAGTTTGCTGAAAAGTTCTAAGTAAACCAAGTTTTGCAATTACCGGTACTGGTAATTCAGATACTTCTCTATCATTAAATTTTATTGAGCCAGAGTCTATTGGGTAAGTTCCAACTATCGAATTAAATAATGTTGTTTTGCCTGATCCATTTGGACCAATTAAACCAACAATAGATCCTTTTTCAACTGACATTGAAATGTCAACGTTACGTTGACATTTCAATGTCAGTTGAAAAAGGATCT
>JALRIY010000398.1:424-939 GCA_023255285.1 Algoriphagus sp. | reverse complement strand
CAAACATATAAGTTTGATATTTCTGCAATTGGACATCCAATGGCATTTGCTATTTTGAGAACTTTTACTCCCGGTCAAGAAGTCCTTACCAATCAGTCAACATTATATAGAGATGGCATTACTACATTAGATACTGATGGTAATGTAACAACGGCTGAATATGTAGAATCTGGTACTATCGAATTCACTGTTCCTGCAAATGCTCCAGAGAAATTATTTTATATTAGTAAAAACAATATCGATACAAGTGGGGTTATTAGAGTTTATGATGTTGAAGAAAGTGCATTTCTTGATGTTGGCTCAGAAATTATTGGTAAAAAATACTATACAAGTGCTAACGGAGTAGAACTTAGCAACGGAATGAAAATTCGCTTTCAAGGTGAAACATCACCTGCAAAATATCAATTAAACAATTGGTATGTAGAAGGCGTTGGTACTGCAATTAAATTAATTAAAGATCAAGATTTAATTATTCCCGCAGCATATGCATCAGTGCAACTAATACCGTTTGATGC
>JALRIY010000398.1:0-414 GCA_023255285.1 Algoriphagus sp. | reverse complement strand
GAGTCGCTATAACAGATGGCATCACAGAGATGTAATCTTAAAGAGTGCAGCATACAATAATTTACCAGAAACAATTGATGAAGCTAATAGAGCAAAGCGCCCTATTATTGAATTTGAAGCAGGTTTAAAATTAAATAAATTTGGTAGTTTTGCAAAACAAGATGTTGATTTAATAGATACATTTACTACTGACGTATTTTCAACAATTGAAGGTCAGTTAGGATATAACGTTGACGGCGTAGACTTTGCAGACGGTATGAGAATCTTGTTTGCAGCCGATACTGATATTTTAGTTAGTGGTAAGATTTATATAGTTAGCTTCATTACGATTGGCAACTCTAGACAAATTAGTTTATTAGAAGCTGAAGATGCTATTCCTCAAGACTTGGAAACTGTTTTGGTTACTCAAGGTAA
>JALRIY010000397.1 GCA_023255285.1 Algoriphagus sp. | reverse complement strand
CTTGGCAGGGAGGTCGAATTGGCAATGCGCAAAAACGCGATTATCGCTGCTCTTTCTGGCATCGGCCTGGTCGCAGGAACGCTGCTACTCACCCCCGCCTACGCCAACCCCGACTACCCAACTGCCGCCGAGGTTGCCGCGGCCAAGCGCGATGTTCAGGAAAAAGAAAAGCTGATTGAGCGCATCGAGGAAATCCTTGTCACCTTGGAGGAAGAGGCCAGAGCGCTGGAGACGATTGCTCTTCAAAAGAACGAGGAATACAACCAGGCCATAGACGCCAAGAACGAGATGGCCGCCAAGGTTGAATCGCTGCAGGCCAGGGTCGAACAGTCTGCGACCGAGGCCGAGGAGGCAAGGCTGCAGCTCGGCAGAATCGTCGCTCAGATGTTCCGCGATCGCAGTGCCACCGACACCACACTCGAGCTTCTTTTCAACCCAGACGATGCTGAGAGCTTGCTGTTTCAGATGAGCATGGAGGAGATCATCGCTCAGCGCACCGAGGCCATCTACCAGGCAAGCCTGGATAAGCAGGCCCAGGCGGAGGCCTTGGCTCTCGAGCTCGAACAGTCGCAGCTGGAGCTAGAGGAGATTGAGGCCGAGGCCGAGAGGCTCTATCAGGAGGCCCAGGATGCGGCCGACGCTGTGATCAAGAAGGTTGCCCAGACCGAGCGCGAGCGCTCGACCATGATGGAGCAGCTCGCGGATCTGAAGGACACCGCGGAGGACCTGGAACGCCAGCGCAGGGAAGGACTTGAAGCCGAGCGCAGACAAAACCTGATCAAGACCGCCCCAACGGCCCCCGAGCTCTATACAGTTGGTGAGCCCGACTGGGCCAAGGTTGAGACCGCGATTGCATTTGCCTCGGAGCAGCTGGGTGAGCGATATGTTCTGGGAGGGGCCGGGCCAAACGTCTGGGACTGCAGCGGTATCACCATGAAGAGCT
>JALRIY010000396.1 GCA_023255285.1 Algoriphagus sp. | reverse complement strand
AAGCAAAAATGGATCTAGCAACTCCCTCGAATAAAAAAAGATAATACAATGTTAACTAATGAAGTATGGTTTCCAAGCGTAATATGGAGAGGCACCATTACCGACATAGATAATACAGTACTAAAGGAATACGGCTACACAAAAGTCAAAGAAGAAGAAGATCTTCGACTAAATCCTGATCTAAGAAATTGGAGAAGCACTATGCTTAGTCTTGAAGAATGTGCAGAAGTTAGTAAATTAGTAAATGTTATAGATCAAGGAATGTTCCAAGTTTCGCAACAAGTGGGACTTAGACTGCCGCAACTATACAACATATGGATTAATATAAATTATCCCGGAGCATCAAATGATCTACATAATCATATAAATGCAATGTTTAGTGGTGTGTATTATGTCGATGTAGATCCTAATATTGAACAAGGTGATATTGTATTTGAAAGAAACGATGGGGCAGACTTACATCTTCCTGAGCATATGATTGAGCACTATACTTATTACACAGGAAAAAGCGCAACATACACGCCTAAAACAGGAGACTTGTTTATATTTCCAGGATGGTTGAAACACAGAGTAAGCACCAACAATTCGCAACAAGATAGAATTAGTATTGCTTTTAATTACGGAGAATAAAAATGAGAATCGAAGAAGACATTAAGTTAGACTACAAGGATGTGCTTATTCGTCCTAAGCGTAGTACACTAAGTAGTCGCAAGGAAGTAGACTTAGAACGTAAATTTACTTTCCGTAATTATGTGCCGGACTTTCCAGAAAATATTGAAGAATATCATTATCGTGGTGTTCCTATTATGGCTGCTAACATGGACGGTGTTGGTACGTTTGCCATGGCAGACAAACTTGCTGAAGGTAATATTTTTACTTGTCTTGTTAAAACCTATACCGCAGACGAACTGATTGAATATTTTGACGGCGAGTGGGAACGTACAAATAATGTTGCTATGAGT
>JALRIY010000395.1 GCA_023255285.1 Algoriphagus sp. | reverse complement strand
TAGATCATAGTTTACTTTACTATGCTGCATTCCATTTTTAACTACACGGTGCCAATTTTTACGCTTATCTAGATTTCCAATATATCCTGTATCGATATAGTAATAATCGCGTCCTTGAGTTTCACACAATGCAACTGTTTTTCTTTGTGCCATGCTTCTAAAGATAACAGGATCACTGTAATCTTCGTTACGTAGATTTTTATATGTATTAATAAATCTAGCATCAACGGGTGTTGCTAAACATTTTACAATTTCATCATTTTCATCAAGTGCTAACATTAAATGTCCTTATAGGTTATGTTGTTGGCAATATTATTCTATATGCAATGCCATTAGGACATCATCATATTGTGTAATTCTATTTTCCATTCTGTATGGAATTCACAGTTGCTATAATTTTCAAACCATGGGCCGCCTTCTGTATAGTGTATTAGTTTTGGTGTTTCAATGTCGTCATAAACACCTACTAGGTAGTTCCAAGTGTGATCTAACGCACCTACTTCTTCGTCCTTAAGCCAACTAAAGCGATGTAAGTACGCTCCGTTAATTTCAGGATCATTAACTAAGTCTTGTGTAAGTCTTGCATTGCTAGGATGACCGCAATTGATCAACATTACACTTGACCAGTTCTTGCGTGGATATACAGTTTGTTTCTGCCCATCCATCTTCATGCCTTCTTTAGGTGTGTAATCGTGTTGTACACACATGACTGCATACTTGTCATCCGCTTGTGCAAATAGTTCTGCAATGTCTGTAGTAAGCAACATGTCGCAATCCATAAACACTGCCCAGCCTTTGAAGTTCATTAGTTCGGGTACAAGGAATCGTGTAAATGTAAATTCAGTACTTGCAAGTTTGTCAACTGGTCTAGTATACCAACCAGCATCTCTAAGCTCTTGTTGTTTTAAAGGATGTACAATTGCATCTTTACTTCGTGTTTCAATACTGTGCTTACACACTTG
>JALRIY010000394.1 GCA_023255285.1 Algoriphagus sp. | reverse complement strand
AAAATTAGTGTTTCTAGAGAATTTATTAATTCTATTTTTGAGATGAATTCTTTAAACAGACAAGATATTAATGATGCTATTGACAAGGCAATACTAATTAAAAATTCATCTAATATTGATGAAAATAAATTAAAAGAACTATTTCATTCATCTGCCGACAATAATAATTTTGAAATAGTAAATGATTGTCTGCTAGGAAATAAAAAAAATATTAATATCGCTCTTAATAATATTTATGCACAAGGGATTAACTTTAATGAAATTTTATCTGCACTTAAATATAAAGCAAATAAACTACTTGAAATTTTAGAATCTAATTCTGAAAATAAAAACATTAATCAACTTGTGGAAAGTTTTAAACCAGCAATTTTTTGGAAAGAAAAAAACATTGTAAAAGAACAATTGAAACGTTGGTCTAAACCAGACTTAGAAAGATTATTAGATAAAATTTTCGATATCGAGATAGAATGTAAAAAAAATTACGATGTATCAACTACTATATTACAAAATTTTGTGATCAATATTTCAACAAAAACAGCTTTGACCAAAAGCCCTCTTCATTAAGTAAAATTTAATAGTTCTCTTTAATCACTTTAATCAAACGATTGAGTTGATCTATGTTTTTGTAGTCTAAAGAAATTTTTCCAGAGTTATTTTTTTTGTTCGATATGGTAACTAGCATTCCAGTTTTGTTTTGAAGATCATTTTGAATACCCATAATGTTGGGGTCAGTTGTTTTTGTCCTATTTTTATTTGCAGATGGTAATGCATTAGTTTTTTTTGCTAAAAACTCTGCTTGTCGAACCGATAGATTATTATTAACGATATTCCTTGCTAATTCAACATTACCTGGAACTTCAATTAGAGCTCTGGCATGTCCAGGTGTAAGCAGCCCGTTAGTAATCATATCCTGTATCTCTTGAGGAAGTTTTTTAAGTCTCAAAGTGTTTGCAATGTGTGCTCTGCTCTTT
>JALRIY010000393.1 GCA_023255285.1 Algoriphagus sp. | reverse complement strand
TAGATGCAGTACAAACGACATGCGTATCTCCAGATTTAATTAAACAAGATGCATCAGCATTTTTTATATAATTTGGAATAATTTCAATATTTCTAATTTCTAAATTTTTTCTATCATTTCTCATAATTAAGCCTTGGAATTTAAACTTTTGTAACTATATATGCTCTCATTATAAGATAAAAAAAAAATGAATACAGAAGAAAAAAAAGAAAACTTAGATACAGAAGAAAATAATAATCAAAATGTGGCAGATACAGAACTGTCCAATAATGAAGCTTCGAACAAAGAGGATGCTCCTGAAGATAAGCTTAAAAATCAAATTACAGAACTAAATGATAAAGTTTTGCGACTTTTGGCAGAAAATCAAAATTTAAGAAAAAATCACGAGAAAGAAAAAGAAGATATTATTAAATATGGATCATTTAATTTTGCTTCTCAAATTCTTGGTTTAACAGACAACTTGGACAGAGCTTTCTCGATATTCAAAAACAATGAAAAGTTTAAAGATAAAGAATTTTTAGAAATTACTAGTGGAATTGAACTTATTGAAAAAGAATTGCAAAATACTTTAGAAAAAAACTTTATTACTTACATTGATTGTCTTAATAAAAAATTTGATCCTAATTTTCATCAAGCATTAAGCGAGGTTGAAAGCGATAAAGAACCTGGAACGATTATTGATGAAATTCAAAAAGGATATATGTTGCATGATAGATTATTAAGGCCATCGCTCGTAAACGTAGCAAAATCAACAAAAAAAAGCTAAAAAAATTATTACAACAGAGGTTGTAATCCAAAAATTACCCCCCATATCCAATACACAATTAAGATAAAAAATTGAGGATTAAAAAATTATGTCGAAAATTATAGGTATTGATTTAGGTACAACGAATTCATGTGTTGCCGTAATGGACGGTGCAACACCAAAAGTTTTAGAAAATTTAGAAGGTGCAAGAACAACTCCTTCTGTAGT
>JALRIY010000392.1 GCA_023255285.1 Algoriphagus sp. | reverse complement strand
ACCAGTGGTTTTGCCTGTAATTGTTGTTACGTTAACTATATTTGGTGCTGCCATATTTTAATCTCCTGTTATATTTTATCCGAAAACTATTGCCATTGCAATACTTTTACCTGTTGAAATGGGTGCAAAACTAGTAAAGCTCAAGTTTCCAGACCCATCAGATTGGATAACTTGCCCAGTTGCTGTAGCATCAGCAGTAGGTAAATTAAATTGATTTATTGTAGTTAATAATGCATTTATATCAACTATATCTGTCCCATTTGAATATGCAAATCTAGTTCCTTTATCAGCTCCTGCAAAAGTAAATCCAGATCCTGATACAGTTTTTACTTGAACAGTAAATGCTCCTGAAGTTCCATTTATAAAAATATAATTTTTTTCTGTACTGTCAGGAATTGTTACAATTTGATTTCCTGTAATTGTTCCTGTAAATTTAATAATTGCATTTCTTCCATTTGATAAAGTAGCATCTGTTATTGCTAGTGCAGTTGTTTGTGCACCACCTGCAATAGATATTTCTTCGTAACCAGCTATTGCTTGTTGAATTAAATTTAAATTTGAATTTGTTTTATCTCCCCATGTACCAGCGTTTTCGCCAGTAACCATAAGTTCAAGACCTAGTTCTGAATAACTTGATGCCATAAATTTTTAAAAACTCCTATGTAAATATTTTACTATTACTATGCAGCTAAATCAACCTCTGTCCAAACAACATCGATTCCTGTATCAACCTCAGCCCATGCAATGATATTAGGGGTAATTGTGCTGACTGTCAATGTAATGCTCGTAGGTATAATATTAGCTGTTCCTGTTACTGTTACTTGACCAACAGTTCCTGAAATAGAACTACCTGTAGCATCATATCCAGAAACAGGTGTAATATTTCCTACAGCAAAAGTAGCTGAAGAACCAGTTACAGATACATTAGCATTTCCTGCAACATCTTCATTTCCTGTTATTATATTTAACTGAGTA
>JALRIY010000391.1 GCA_023255285.1 Algoriphagus sp. | reverse complement strand
ACCAGCACCACCGCAATCAATATCAACACGATGGCAACGCCAATCAGGGAGCTCAGCTGTTGCCCGAGCGCAACGTCAACCACCACCGGTATTACGGCTGAGAGGACTGCGGTGAAGGGGCTGACAATCGAGATCGGTCCAAGTGCGAGCGCCGCATAGAGGAAGGTTATGGCCGCCGCCGATGAGATGCCGGCCAGGATGCCGATTCGGATTACCTCTGGCCCGTAGCTCGCCCCGAAAAAGGCTGAGGAGACAAGCGCCACCACCAGACCGAAGCTGAATGCGACGGTGGTAACGCTGAGGGCCCGAACCTTCTTTGCGGCCAGGGCGCCGACAAAGTCGGCATAGCCATAAGAAAAGGCAGATAGCAATCCGAACAAAATCGTCACTATCTGCCTCTTTCTGGTGGCTCCGACCGGCGTCGATCCGGTGACCTAACGATTTTCAGTCGTTCGCTCTACCAACTGAGCTACAGAGCCTTGGAGCCTAAGCTCCCCATTCGCTTTCGCGAAGCGACCCTGACGGGACTTGAACCCGCGACCTCCGCCGTGACAGGGCGGCGCGCTAACCAACTGCGCTACAGGGCCAGGAGGTACTTCTCATCGCCTAGTGACCCCAACGGGATTCGAACCCGTGCTACCGCCGTGAAAGGGCGGCGTCCTAGGCCGCTAAACGATGGGGCCAGAAGCTGGCGACTTCAAAGCACCGACGCACAAGACTACTGGTGCGTCGGCAGGTTGCGCAACACTTGGCAAACTCTCAGGCGATACTTGAGAGTTCGTTTTAGATTTGAGGAAGAAGGAGGTGCCCTCTTGCGCAAAAAAGCCCTGCTCGCGAGCCTTGCTGGCGCGGGTCTATTGGCCGGCACCCTCCTGATTACTCCGGCCTTTGCCGTCCCCGATTACCCAAGCGCGGCCGAGGTTGCCGCAGCCAAGCGCGACGTGCAAGAAAAGCAGAAGATGATCGAGCGCATCGAG
>JALRIY010000390.1 GCA_023255285.1 Algoriphagus sp. | reverse complement strand
TAACCGACATTTGGTTTGCTTTGTTGCTTCGCTTGCGTATCTTAGCCGCGCCAGCGTCCATTGGTGACACAAGGAAGTTATAGCCAAAGGACTCGCTAAAAGAGCCTGCAATTGGTGACTGAGGCAATCCCGCTGCCCATGTATATGATGCCGCCATTATCGTCCTGCCAACATAGGTGAAGCGCCAAAGGTGTTCCTGATCGCGCTATTTGCTTTTGAACCAGAGCGAGATATTTCACCCGCCACCATGTCGCCGATGGTAACGTCAATCCTGCGATTGCCGCGGCTATCCACAGTCTCCTTGGCGCTTGCTTGTGAGTTGCTGTTATTGATGATATTGACCGATACAGAGCCGCCGCCCAAAGCGCCATTAGGCACGATTGAACCAGACTGATTCGGCACAAACATCTCAGCACCACGCTCACCGACAATATATGGCTTGCCAGCCTGGACGGAGCCGCCAATAGCCTTCATACCAACGGCATTGTAATTGGCCCTAAAATTTGATCCAGACACGGCACTATCTGGGATTGAACTAGCTCCCAAATTCACGCTTGGCGTTAATAAGCCAGCAAAAAGACCAGTCATTTGCTGACGAATAATAATCCTAGTCAAGTCAGCAATAATACTTCTAGCCAAATCACTAAAACTCAATTTTCCAGTTTGAACAAATGTTACAAGCGCATCCTCCATGCCTCGGAATGCTCTAACAGTCGCGTCTTCAGTAAGTTTAGAAAAGTTACTTATTTCATTAAAATATGACTGCATCCCAGAAGCAAAGCCGCCAAACAGATCGCTTCTTTGAGCCTCAGCCTTCTCTTTAATTTTGTCAATAATCTGCTTCATTAACTCATATTCTTGAGCTAACTTTTCCAGATTGATGTCAAGGTAAACGCCACCCGTCTTTTCAAGTTGAAGTTTTGCGTTTGCGTAAGACTTGTTTAAAACATTTAAACGCTCTTGATGGTCAATCTCCTCCT
>JALRIY010000038.1 GCA_023255285.1 Algoriphagus sp. | reverse complement strand
TACTTCCCGCAGGTCTACCTTTTTGGTATTCAATATATCCAGCATACTATTCTTCTTAAGTACCACCCGTTCAATTTTTCCATCAAAGACAGGAATTCCAGAGGTGCCTGAATTATTTTTAGGGTGAATACTCAATCCTGAAAAAATCAATTCTTCTTGATTATCACCAAATCCAAATGCATCAAATTTAAGCGTATGAACACTATCGGGAAGGGTAAATTCAAAGTTGGTAAGCCCCAAATTAACCCCTTGGTAGGTTTTGGAAAGATCCTGGGTTCGGACACGAAGACTATCCAAGTCAAACTGGGTAATGTAGAGACCAAAGCCTGTTTTTATCGCCTTTTTTGATTGATTTTGGTCTAAAAAATTAAGCTGCAAGGTAGCATTTTCAGAAGAAATGGTGTCAATATGGATCCGCTCCACCGCACGTTCCAAGGCTAATTTTTTTCTTTGCAATGCTAGTTTGCTAGACGAAGGTACCTGCGGATCCAACCCCACTGATATCTCTCCCCCATCGATTTCTAACTTTTCAAGGTGAAGTACATTATCAAAAATAAACTCCTCCAAGTTCACCCCTTGAAATGCCACCTTTGGAAAATTGAATCCCAAAGCTAGTCGACGATCTTCCACTTTTCCAGGTAGTAGCCTCAAGTTTTCAAAATCCAAGGTGCGAGTCCGCGAGTTGTAGTTGAGAAAATCTGTATCTACCAGGTATTTTCCTCCCGCCAGACTAAAAGTATAGGAATTGAAAGTTAGATTTACTTCATCTGAAAATAAGGCACGGTTTTCAGAAGGATTGCCATTTTTGTGAAGTGCAAAATTCTTTAATTTAAAAAAAAGCTGATCCTCTTCAAACTTGGTCACTGCTTCTTTTGTTCCATTCACATACCTGATTTTTGCATTGGAAATGGAAACTGAATCCACCTCAATATCCTCAAAATAACCCAATAAAAGGGCTTTTAGATCCTCTGCCGAACCAAGCGCACTTTCAGAAGCCTTACTTTCCCTGGATCGATAAGTGTACCAATGTACTCGTGGCAAATCCAATTGAAGGTGATTCAGTCTTAGCTTCTGATCAAATAAGGCCTCCACAAAGCCTACTCCATTGGCTCGAAAAAGTGGTACTGAGAAATTTACAGCAGTAGTTTTTCCCAATACCTGCAATTGCTCCTCAATTTGAGTGGAATCGGCAGGTTGTATCCTAAGATTTTTAATTTCTAACCATTCACTTTTTGAATCGATGCTTAGCTCTTCTGCTAAAAACTCATGAAGGTTATCCCGAAGTTTAAGTCGGTAGTCGTATAAGGTCAGCAACACCTCTGCAAATTGAAGTTGTTGCTGGATGGAGCTCGCCTCCTGTTTTGGTTCGAGCTGCAATTTCTCCAAGGCAAGACTAAACTTACCTAAATCCAAGTCAGTACTCTTGACGCCCGATTCTTCATTCAATAATAGGGTTCCCTCCTCAATTTTAAATGATTGGATTGCAACACGATTTACTATTCCGCTAAGCAAGGGAATAAAAGAGGTGTTATCGGAATTTGAGTAGGAGGGATTGGTCTCACGAATTAGTAGCTTAGGCTTTCTTAAGAACAAGGTTTCAATCTCCAATTCTCCTTTACTGTACCACTTTTTCAAATCTACTTTTCCAAAGGTAAACTCTGCCAGATCCAATTTATAACTTGGCTGATTGATATCATTAAGAGAAGACATATGCCTTGGTATGAGCTTGATTTTGGTTCCAGTCAATTCATTCTTAAAAGTAGAGGCTTCCAAATTCTCCCCTTCTACACTATGAATTCCATCTCCCAAAAAGAGTACGGCATGTGCGATAGCGAGTGAAGCATCTGAGCCATAAAAAAATTGCTGCTCTCTTCTTAGGGAATCTTGACCTAAGTAAAAATTTACCATTTTCAAATCAAGGTCATCCAACTGGATTCGATTTCGAAGTGAATCTTCTTTATCTTTTTTTAAAAAACTACCGTTTTGGATAGCGAATTCTTTAATGGTAAGTTGATTTAATTTACCTCGAATGAATGCATGCAAATCCCCAGATACTTGTGAAGAAGCGGCCGGAAATGAAGATTGAATCACTTTTATTTGCGGCTCTTCCAAAATAAGCTCTTCCAAATCAAGCTTTGCCGACCTAAAGGCCTCATTTAAGTCTACTTGCCGAAGTTGTAACTTAGCCAACTCTAAGGAATAGTAGGTGGAGCTAGCTCGACTCAAATCAGGAACTAATTTAAATTCTTGAAGTTCTATGGTCTCTTCAAGAGAAGAAATAAAGACCTTTTTTGATGAAATCTGGTGTACGCCATCAGGCAATGCGTAGGTAACTCCCTCTAATTCAAATTCAAAACCTCGTGCATTAAAGGGAGTCTTCCAAGGTTGGTTTGGAGTCCAATTCAAGTCCAAGGCTGTAAAAGAAGCTTCTTTAGCCAGGAGCTCTTTTTGACTTAAAAAATTTAAAAAAAATACTTGGGCTTGATTTACAAGAACTCTTCCTACATGAATCCCCGCCAAAGGTAAATTTTTGATACTTTTCCTTAATTCATTCTCCAAGAGTGCAATCGGGGAACGAAACTTCCTTGGAGGAGCTTTGTCTTGTTGCGAAACAAATTGGCTTGGGGAGGATACAACTTTAAAATTTGGGCGGTTTAGCCGAACCTCACCAACGTACAGCTTTTGATTTTGAAGTCCATACCAAAGACCAGTAAATGAAAGTTCATCCAAGGTCAATTCAAATAAAACCTGTTCATAAGCAGCCTTTTCAAGGTGAATGGGCTGCATAACAATCCCATCAAAAATTATTCCTCGACGAATTAGCGAAAGATGAACACGATTAAATTCCAGTTCATAAACTCCATTAAAGGATTCATTTAATTTTTTTCGAAGGAGGCTCCCTAGGAAGAGGTTCGATCCAAAATAGAGGGTAAACTCTAGGGTTAAAATCGTAAGCAAGGACAACCCTAGTACTCTTAGCACTCTTTTCCGTAAGGCAGACCTATCGGGATTTTCCTCAGAAATAGACTTGGTCCCCATATAAAATTGATATGAATTAAATATACCAACTAATATCCCTTATACGAAAAAAGCAGCCAAATGGCTGCTTTTTAATTGCTGTAGGGGAAGGATTCGAACCTCCACGCGGCAGTTAGGCATGCTCTAGTTGAAACATGCTTTATCCCGTTCCGATCTAATGACCGGCATCCCCACCCCCGAGACAGGAGGGCTTGTCTGCCAATTTCAACACCCTACAAGATATTTTTTGAATGAATAATACACTTATTATGTTTCCCTTAATGGCAACAATAGCAAATGTATAAAAAAGGATATTATTTTAAAATTTTTTTAATGTTTTGTTGATTTTTTTATGGTTTTTTTATTTAAATGGCTTAAAAGGTATTTAGTTGATAAATTCAACTTAAAAATTGTGGTCTAAAATGCTGTCTTGAAAATTTAAATTCCTCCAGGTAGGCAAATAAAAAAACCATGAAATAAAATTTCATGGTTTTAGTCAATTAACAATAAACCCAAAATAACCTGTTGTAAGGGAAGGAATCGAACCTTCAAAAAAACTAAACTATCCTGAGTAAAATTTTGTTTTTTTTCCGAATAAATTGAGCGAGAATTCTCAATTTTTTTTGCCTTACATGAATGAATTACCTTAAGTATTTCAACAAGACAAAGATACGAAACGAGCAATTTATTTACATATTTTTCAATAAAAATTCTAAAAATTTACATTATTTTTAAAGAAATCGATTGAAATATAAGGACCAGTAAATTTTATGCCGTTTTCATCAATTAAAATTGAAAAATTGACATCAGCCGATAGTCCACTACTCACAGCAGCAATTTTTAAAAGCAGGCTATCCCCCAGCTTGAATCAAAAAAAAGTATTTTGATTATCTGCAATTATGCTACGATTCCCACCGGAGTACTAAAACCTGCGGATAATCTCGTCCACAAATGACGGCTTAGCTAAATGAATTTAAAATCTTATTTTTCTATGGTTACTGGTGACAAAGCGGATAATAATAAAAGTATTAATCTACCTGCACATAGTGATCCCATTTAGCGAGAACAGTAGAAAAATCAGCGGGCAAGGGCGCTTCAAAATAGAGATTTTCTTTAGTAATTGGGTGTTCAAAACCCAAGCTTTTGGCATGCAAGGCTTGCCTAGGCATGACTTCAAAGCAATTGCTGATAAAACTTTTGTATTTGGCAAATTGAGTTCCTTTCCGAATCTTGTCTCCCCCATACATCGCATCATTGAACAAGGGATGGCCCAAAAATTTAAAATGCGCGCGAATTTGATGTGTTCTCCCCGTTTCTAAGGTACACTGAACAAGTGACACATAGCGTAAGCGCTTCACTACTTTCCAATGAGTAACCGCATGCTTGCCTTGACTTCCATCTGGAAAAACATCCATCACCTTGCGGTCCTTGGCACTACGGCCCACATTTCCTACAATAGTGCCTTCATCCAACTCTGGCTCCCCCCAAATTAATGCTAAGTACGTTCGCTGAATGGTATGGTGAAAAAATTGAGCTGCCAAGGGAGCCATTGTTTCTTCGGTCTTTGCAATCACCAAAAGACCAGACGTATCCTTATCGATTCGATGGACCAGCCCAGGCCTTCCAACATTTCCTTTCATCTCAGGTAAATTTTCAAAATGAAAAACCAAGCCATTCACCAAAGTGCCTGACCAATTGCCATGTGCCGGATGAACAACCATGCCAGGGGGCTTATTGACTACCAATAAGTCGTTATCCTCAAAAACAATGTCCAAGGGAATATTTTCAGAAATCACCTCAGTATCTCGGGGAGGTTTTTCCAAAAGCACCCGGATATCATCTAGCCCTTTGATTCGGTAATTGGACTTAATAGAATGTCCATTGACTAGTACCCCTCCAGAATCGATGGTTTGCTGCACCTTGTTGCGCGTGGCATTGGCAATCCTTTCTGTTAAAAATTTATCAATTCGAACGGGAGACTGACCCTTGTCCACCACAATTCGATGGTGTTCATACAAGGCTAACTCATCCTCTTCAAAGTCTTCTTCAAGATGCTGTTCGCTCATACTACAAAAATAGGAGGATGTCCCGTAACTTTGTCAAAATAGTTTTAATGCTCATCCGCCAGTCCATCCCCTGTGAACTCCTATCACACCCAGTACTTGATCAAAAGCAAGTAGTACTTCAGGTTTTACGCTTGGATCAGGTTCATCCTGAAGTATCAGGAAATAAATTTTTTAAGCTCCGGTACAACTTACAAGAAGCCATCACCCAAAATCATCAACAAGTGTTAACTTTTGGCGGGGCTTATTCCAACCATATTTATGCCACTGCAGCTGCAGCAAAGGAAGTAGGCCTGGCCACTGTTGGGATTATCCGAGGAGAATCACTTGATTCAAAAAATCCCACACTAAGCTTTGCTAAGTCTGCCGGCATGAGTCTTTTAGGTATTTCACGCACACAATATCGGGAAAAAAACCACCCTGCTTTTCTTGAACTAATGCGCCAAAAATTTGGAGATTTTTACTTGATTCCAGAAGGTGGGACCAATTCCTTTGCCATCCAAGGCACTCGTGAAATTTTATCTTTAAGTCAATCAGACAGCTCTCATGTACTAGTTCCCGTTGGCACAGGAGGCACTTTTGCAGGAATAGCTGCCTCTATCTTTTCCCACCAAAAGTTACTCGGCATTTCTGCTTTGAAAGGAGAAGGGATACGAGATGAAATAACTGATCTTTTAAGAGCAGAATGCATACAAACCAAGGGCAGTATCGAACTAGTCACCCAGTACCACCAAGGGGGCTATGCCAAATGGACGGCGGAGCTGATTTCTTTTATCCACTGGTTTTGGGAGGTGTTTAAGGTCCCTCTAGACCCCATTTACACAGGAAAAATGGCTTTTGCTTGCTGGGATTTACTGAAGAAAAACTATTTTCCTCCAGGGGCACGAATTCTACTGGTTCACACGGGAGGACTTCAAGGGAATCGTGGATTTACCCAACGCACAGGCATCGTTCTCCCTACTCCCGTAATGTAAAAAAATCCGCGCCCTCTTGTGGATGAAGTTGCAATACATTCGCAACTACTAGGCGGACGAGCGTTTTAGAGGCCATATAAAGCGGAATACTGGCTATCTTGGCAAATTCTTTGACATTAATTTTTTCTTGCTCCGCCAAAAATTTCATCAATACCTCCTCTTTTTTTCCATACGTGAATACGGTATCTCGAGGCACCCTGCTTTTGCGTAGCACCTCCCAGACCTCTCTACTAGCTTGCACTGTACGATCCTGAACCCGAACAAAGGAGAATTTTTTTCCTTGAACTAATAGAAAATGAGGTCGATTTGGACTATGAGGGATCCGAAATACCGCTACCCCCTTCTTCTCAGATAATTTCACAGTTGCCACTTCTACTTCTAAAGGTGGAAAAATGAGTTCCCGGATGGCCTTTTCCATCACAAAAATCTCCTCTTCAATAAACCGCTGCCCACTTACTGTACCGTCATCGTCCACTCCTATCAGTAAACTTCCTCCTTGTGTATTGGCCAATGCAATGACCTCACGAACAATCTTCTCAGGAAAGTTTGCCTTTTTCTTAAACTCGATTTGAAGTCCTTCTCCCTTGAGAGCCAGTTCTTTTACCTCCTGAATTGTCATGATACCTGAATCGAATCGTTTAAATCCCTCGGTTCAACTCTTCTAATCGCTTCTTTTGCGCCATCCATTCATCTCTCAACCGCGCAGCCTCCATGAAGTTCAATTCCTTGGCTGCTTTTTCCATTCCTTTTTGCGTTTGCTGGATCAACTTCTCTAATTTGTCCTTGCTGAGGTACTGAACCACCGGGTCTGCCACCAAAAAGGCCTCTCCTGGCATGGGCTCGGCATACATTTTTGGGTTTTTCTTGGAATCTGCAACCTTAGTTTGTCCCATGATTTTGTCTCTGGACTTAATAACGGTCATGGGAGTGATGTTGTGCTCCAAATTGTAGTTGATCTGTAGTGCTCGCCGCCGCTTGGTTTCGTCAATGGCCGCCTGCATGGATTGGGTAACCTGATCTGCGTACATGATCACCCGGCCTTCTGAATTTCGAGCAGCACGACCAATGGTCTGCACCAAAGAGCGTTCATTTCTTAGAAAACCCTCTTTATCCGCATCCAAGATGGCAACTAGGGCTACTTCTGGGAGATCCAAGCCCTCTCGAAGTAGGTTGACCCCAACTAGTACATCAAAAATTCCCAAGCGGAGCTCGCGAAGAATCTCAACACGATCCAATGTTTTCACTTCCGAGTGGATGTAACGTGACTTAATTCCTGCCCGCTCCAAATACTTTTGAAGTTCCTCTGCCATTCGCTTCGTTAGCGTAGTCACCAGGATACGGGCTTCTTTTTTGATGGTTTGATCAATCTCTTCCAAAAGATCATCCAACTGATTTAAGCTAGGACGAACCTCAATAGTAGGGTCCAGAAGTCCAGTGGGCCGAATAATTTGCTCGACTACCAGTCCCTCTGTTCTTGTCAATTCATAGTCCGCAGGTGTAGCCGATACATAGACAATCTGGTTGATTAGCTGTTCAAACTCATCAAATTTAAGGGGTCGATTGTCCAAAGCCGAAGGCAAACGGAAGCCGTAATCAACCAAATTAACTTTTCGAGATCGATCCCCTCCCCACATCGCCCTTACCTGCGGAATCGTCACATGGCTTTCATCGATGACCAGAAGGTAATTCTCTGGAAAATAGTCTAAAAGACAAAATGGACGTGTGCCAGGCTTTCTTCGGTCAAAGTAGCGAGAGTAATTTTCCACTCCTGAACAATAGCCCAATTCTCGAATCATCTCCAAGTCAAACTCTGTTCGCTCTTGAAGCCTTTTCGCTTCCAAAAATTTACCCTCCTTCTCAAAAAAAGTCAGTTGAGCCATCAAATCATCCTGTATTTCGTGAATAGCAGTATCGATAGTATCTCTCCCAGTCACAAATAGATTTGCGGGAAAAATCGAAATGATTTTCTCATCCGAAAGTTTCTTTCCCGTGCTCGGCTCAATTCGCTGAATAGCTTCAATTTCATCTCCCCAAAAAATAATGCGGTACCCAAAATCTGCATAAGCCACATACACATCAACCGTATCTCCTTTAACCCGGAATGTTCCACGCGTCAACTCCTGCTGGGTACGGCTGTACAGAATATCCACCAACTTAAACAGAAGTTGATTTCTAGGAATTCGATCTCCTTCCTGTAGACGCAAGACGTTTTTTCCAAACTCCTCCGGGTTGCCAATGCCATAGATACAAGACACCGAAGCCACCACAATCACGTCACTACGTCCAGATAGAAGAGCAGATGTAGCACTCAAACGAAGCTTTTCGATTTCCTCGTTGATGCTCAAGTCTTTTTCAATATAAGTACCCGAACTAGGGATAAACGCTTCAGGCTGGTAATAATCGTAGTAGGAAATAAAGTATTCGACTGCATTATCAGGAAAAAATTGCTTGAACTCTCCGTATAGTTGGGCAGCAAGTGTCTTGTTGTGACTCAAAACTAAAGTCGGTCGCTGAGTCTGCTGAATGACATTGGCTATGGTAAAAGTTTTTCCAGATCCAGTTACCCCAAGCAATACTTGCGCAGGATCCCCCGCCTGTAAGCCAGAGACCAGCTCCTTAATGGCCTGTGGCTGATCACCTGTTGGCTGATAATCTGAAGTTAGTTTAAATTCCATCGCGTATCTCCAACATCAATTCTGGGTAAAAAAGTTTAGTTCTAGTACAAACTCATGAATGGAAAACTCAGGCAATTTTCCGGTTGTAGAAAAGAAAATTAGCGCGCAAAAGGATGAGTAAAAGAATTGGAATGAGTGCAGGAGAGAAAGATTGCATGCCCAGCATCCAAAGCAACAAGACCATCACCGTTGCTCCTATCGCAAAAAGCAGATAGGAAGAAAGCCAGGTAGCATTGGGGCGGTAAAATAATCCCCACACTAAGACCAAGTGACCTGGAAATGCCCATAGAAGATTCCAGTTCCACACCGTCGCAGTATGGTCTGTAAAAAACCAAAGAAAAGTGACTACCAATCCAAGTATGCCAAGACTTCCAAAAAGTAGGAGATCCAAGCCTTTCATTAACTTCTTTTTTTTAAATCCATACCCGGTCAAGCCTACAAAAATCAAGGTCAAGCTCCAGAAGGCAACAAAAGGATTGAACAGTGAAAAGGAAGACGGCTCCTCAGGATATTCCAAAATCACCTGGCTTCGCTTCACAAAAGGGCGAATTACTCCATTTTGGAGAACAGTAGCTTCTGCAAATGCTTGTTCCATGTAGGTAGGCAAAAACTGCTTTTCTCGTGGGCTTGCAGGACGATCGATAACCGATCCCAATGCCAAGTCAATCCCAAAATCTGCCCAAGGTAATGGCGCTACAAACTCATCCAACAAATTTCGAAATGTCTTTTTCTCCTCGACAGTGGAATCATTCCATACCAGTTGATCGCCAATCGCAATTTCAAAGGCATCCCTAATTTTCGTTGCGCAATTGTTGTAAAAAAAATCATACTTGTAAAATCTCCTTGCAGGGTTGTATTGGGCATCCAAATGCTGAACTAAAAAATCTGTTTGTTCATCCGTTAGATTCAACACCTGTTCACGCAGTCCCCTTTTGAAATAGTCATACTCCACAACAAAACGATCGTAGTTGGAAATACTAAGCATGTAGTTGAGCTTGCCAGTAGCAAACTTTCCATAAAAATTAGGCGTATCAAAGTCAAAAGTTCCAAAATTAAAGACTACATCTCTCCCTTCTGGCACCAACTCACGAAGGCGAATAGCACTGTGCCCAAAAGAGGAATAAAGTTCTTTTCCTGGATCTGCAGTCAGTAAACTTACTTCCCATAGCTGTGCCCGGGAAGGGATTATCCCCACAACGGTCCATAATAATAGAAAGAGTAGAAATTTGTACTTGGCTTTCATGTATAGCTTTACATTGCATGGATACGCTAGATGTAGGTATTCTTCTGTACCAACATCTATTTTTGCGTTCTAATATACGGCTTATCCAACGCAGTTGCACATTAGTTTGTATTTCTTAAATTCTAGGATGATCATCCTCAATTATGCAATTAGCTCAATATAGGTTTGAATTACTGTTAATTATCTTCCACAGACCACTCCTCTCCCCAAATGAATTTCACCCCTTATTTTCTTACGGTGAGGGTACCGATGCGGCTAATCAAAAAATTCTAAACTACCGGACCCAATAGCTTCCTTAGAGTTTACTTGAACTTTTTAGGATAAACCAATTGAACTTAACCACAAGTGCAGTAGGGATCTAGCTTTGGTTTATCATCCCATCCGATAAATTTCCAACCCTTTATATTCCAAACCTTCAGTGTTTCCAGTAGATTTTGGTACTAGTGGAGGTCAAATCTATTTTATAGCTCGTATTTTCCTAGTTTTTCGAAGATTTACCTAACTTTCATGGCAGACCAACCGCATTAAACCCATGACCTTTTTATTTGTATTTCTTTCTATAGCCCTTCTGGTGGTGCTAATCGTTTGGGCTAAGTTGAACCCATTTCTCTCCTTTTTAATCACTGCAATCGCTGGAGGCTTTCTTTTAGGGCTTCCTGCAAACGAGGTGGCCAGCTCCATCCAAAAAGGGATGGGTTCTTTGTTGGGGGACTTGGTCATTGTGATTGTTACAGGAGCCATGCTTGGAAAATTAGTAGCTGAAAGTGGAGCAGCGCAACGAATTGCTGGATTCCTAATGGGGATTTTTGGGGAGAAATACATTACCTGGGCAATGGCTTTAACTGGGCTAGTGGTAGGGATTCCCTTGTTTTACAATGTAGGGTTTGTACTATTGGTACCCCTTGCCTTTACCCTCTCGTACCAATACCGATTGCCTGCAGTCTACGTAGGCTTGCCCCTGCTTGCCGCCTTGTCTGTGACCCATGGCTTTCTTCCTCCACACCCTTCACCCGCAGCACTTGTGGGGCAGTTTGAGGCCAATATGGGACTGACCCTACTCTATGGAGGAATCATCGCTATTCCCACCATCATCCTTGCAGGTCCTCTACTTGCTCCCTTACTAAGAGGAATTACTGCCCAGCCCTTACCTACTTTTCAGGCCGACCCAAAACCTGAAGCTGAGCTTCCTGGAATCGGAAACAGTGTACTCACCGCCTTACTTCCTGTAGTCTTACTGGTAGCCACCACTATTTTGTCCTTTTCAGTAGCTCCTACTCATCCACAGCGTCCCTTCCTCGATTTTTTAGCCAACCCAAGCGTGGTCATGCTCGTGTCGGTAGGATTTGCCACTTATTCTTTAGGGCTTCGAAGAAAACAAACCATGTCCCAATTGATGGACATTTACACCGTAGCGACTAAAGACATTTCCATGATTCTATTGATCGTAGCGGGCGCAGGAGCATTGAAACAGGTTTTTACCGATTCTGGTGTAAGCCTAGCCTTGGCTGAAGGAATCCAATCTTGGAACATGCACCCCCTCTTCCTAGCTTGGCTAATTACCGCTACTATCCGAATTGCAGTAGGCTCGGCGACAGTGGCCGGATTGACTACAGCAGGAATTATTGCTCCCCTTGTGCCTTCCTTGGCCGTAGACCCTAATTTATTGGTGCTCTCCATTGGGGCAGGAAGCTTGGTATTCTCCCATTTCAATGATGGAGGATTTTGGATGTTCAAAGAATATTTTAACCTAAGCATTAAAGACACCTTACGTTCTTGGACACTCATGGAGACTATTGTTGCAGTTGCAGGTCTAGGTGGAGTGATGCTCCTGGACTCCCTACTAAAGGTGCTGTAACGCCAAAATTATCCCACTTCTCACACATTAAGCTTTCAGCAGTAGCGAATTTTCCAAACAAATTGAAAGTATACTAGACTCCCTGATTTAAAGTTTGAATTAATTGTCACCCAATCCCAACTCTTTATGCAAAGCCCTGAACAAAATTTTGAAAGCCTTGGACTACTCCTTCCGCCAGCTCCTAAGCCACTAGGAGTGTATACCCCAAGCTTAATTGTGGGAAATTTTCTCTACCTATCTGGTCATGGAACAGTTCAAATCGATGGAAGCCTCATCATTGGAAGAATTGGAGAAGAGTTGGATATCGAACAAGGAAAATTAGCTGCTAGGCAAGTTGGACTAGCCATGCTGGCTACAATCAAGTCTACATTAGGTTCCTTGGATAAGGTGAAACGGGTCATAAAAGTCCTTGGTATGGTCAACTGCGTATCTTCTTTTGAAAAGCATCCCTACGTGATGAATGGCTGCAGTGAACTTTTTGCGTCAGTTTGGGGAAAAGAATTAGGGGTAGGAGTTCGATCCGCAGTAGGCATGGGGTCCCTTCCTGACAATATTCCTGTGGAAATTGAAGGGCTATTTGAATTGCATTAAGGATTGACCAGCGCCTTATACGATTGAAACAAACCCAAAACATCCCGTACATAGTTGACGGCGATGTGTCCTTTGGCGTACCCACTTTTGACTACAGGGTCACGGTAATAAGTAGGATCGCTCTTCAAATTTAAATAATAAGAAACCTCTCTCCAGTTTTGACTGTTTTTACCATGCTTCAAAGTCAATCTCCAGGCATCCTCCACATGCCCTTGACCAATGTTGTAAGATGCTAAAATGAATTTTATTCGTTCGTTAGTTTTGGGTACCCGCTTCATCCAAAATTTGTCTAAATACAAGAGAAATTTTACACCACCCCGAAGGGATTCTACAGGATCGTTGGGATTAGTTACCCCAAATCTCTCCAAAGTAACAGGCATCAATTGCAACAAACCTTGGGCACCAGCATACGAAACTGCGGTCGTGTCAAAACGAGATTCCTTATAGACAATAGCAGCTAGCAGTCGCCAATCCCAACCTAGGGTTTTAGCATGTTCTTGAATCAAGTCATCGTATAGGGAAATGCGATTGCCTCCGAGTGAGGAATAGGCACTAGTAGACCGGAAATGTTGATTCTTGGAGTTCAAAAAATATTTTGCGTACAAATCAGGGATAAAACGTTTCTTTTTTTCGGCTAACCAGGCATTTACTCGTTGAAGAAGCTCGGTGGAAGTGCCTCGTACTGCCCAATTAATTTCCCCCGCCTTTGCCACCTCCATTCCAAGGTACAATTCTTCGTAGTAGGTCACATTCGTTTGAGCTATTTGCTGAGTGGCTACCGTCCACTTCATTCCATGATCCACAATCCGATCGAGCAATGTTTCTTCATGTGCTTGGTCTTCTAAAATTAAAAAATCCAAGTCCAAGGAATCCTTAATTTGCTCCAATTGTTGTTTGTAAACTGCTCCTTTTCGAACCACAACCGTGTCTGAGCCTAAATTTTGCCAATTCGTCACTTTTTTATTTCCAACTAAAAAAGTACTCGTGTTGCCTACCGCATCTGTAAAATCGACCTCGGAGGATAGGCCCTTGTTTTTCTGAACATTCATGGCAATTAAATCCACCTTTCCTTCTTCAAGCTGGGCAAAGGCCTCTTCGATCTCCGATGCGACCACAAACTCAATTTGTACCCCTAGCCGCTTACCTAGATCTAGTAGGAGCTCGTATTCATACCCCATCCTCCTACCTCTATAAATATAATAGCTGCTCGAATTATTGTCCACAGCCACCCGCAATGTCCCCCGAGCCTGAATTCCAGCTAGGTCTAACATAAAAAATGAATCAGTCTTTGATTTCTCTTTTGAGATTAGAAACCAAGACACCACTGCAAGTAGAATTGAGACTGCAACTGCAAGAAATAGTTGTTTGCTTTTTCCCATTTGAACGGGCCATCAAGCCCTAAATTTTGAATATACTCGGCAAAGCCTATGCCAAATAAATGGGTTTAGAAACAGGTCAAAAAAAAAGGAAGCTTTAGCCTCCCCATTTTTAATCTGTTTCTTCCTCTAAAGAAGTAGTAAAAAATAGATTCCCTGATAGACGAAGCAATTCTATCTCTTGTTCTTTGATTTGGTAAATAGAGGTAATCAACCTATTCTCTGCTGAAAGCAAATTCACCTGAGCATCTCTAAATTCCAAATAAGAGGCAATCCCCAAACGAAAACGTTCCAAGGCAATTTCTGAATTTTCCTTAGCTACTTGGTAGTTCTTTTGTTCAATTGAAAGCAAGCCAAGGTTGTTGTCATAGGTATTGAAGGCCCGTTGTAGATCGGATTTCAGCTGAATTTCAAACTGCTCCAAGGAATAGTCTTGAATCCGTTGATTTACTTTCGCACTTTGAATTCGTCGATTGAGAGTTAATCCGCTAAAAAGATTGAAAGTGATCGATCCACCATAGTTTAAGCCTTGTCTTTCATTCTGAATTAAAAATCCAGCATCTGAATTGAACACCGAGTTATTAAAACTTGAGTTTAGGTTGAGGGCCGGCAAGCGTTGTGCTTGAAGCTCTTTCAATTGCAAAAATGCATCGTTATTCCTTCTCTGATTTGCTAGCAATAGTTTGTTATCTAAAAATGCATTCTCGACTAATTCGTCCAAAGAAAGCGTCTTCCCTATGGAAATGGTACTGTCTTGAATCAAATAATCGGTACTTGGGTCTGCTGCAAGCAGCTCATTGAGGTTAACTCTTGCATTTTGGATTACCTGGTATTGGGTCATCAATAAACTAGAATCTCCATTGTAATCTACTTGTGCTGCTAAAAAATCCCGTTTCCCTGCTCCTCCAAGTTCGTACTGGGCTTGTGCTATTTCTAGGCGAGCTTTGCTCAATTCCAAGGTTTGTTCCAACACTTTAAATCGTTGAAGTTCCAAAATTAAGCGGTAGTAGGCTGTAGAGATTCCGGCTATTGTATTTTCTACTATAATTTTTGCTTCCAATTCACTGATTTCTTCCAGTAATCCAAGTCTTCGCATGGTCACTACGGATTCAGGCCTAAAACCATAAATTCCAACAAAGCTATAGGCCTTATTTCGGGACTTTGCTGCATCAATTTCCCGAGGATTTTCAGGATCACTTACAAAGGTTTGGGTTACATCTTCTGTGGAGAAGGACCGAAGATAATTGGCGTTCAACGTAGGCATAAAGAAATTCCCTACGGCAATCTTTTTATCGAGTGATCGAAG
>JALRIY010000389.1 GCA_023255285.1 Algoriphagus sp. | reverse complement strand
ACTAGGAAGCCACGAGCAAAATTTTCAAGCGTGGAGAAACGAGTGCGAGGGGTACATTGAAAAGTTAGCTAAAGCAAGGAAACCCGAAAAGTACATCCAAGAGTTAGAGGGGGTAAAGTATAGAGCCGAGAGATACGCAAACCTTTTTGAGATTGCCGTACCCGAAACTTTAAGCCGAGCGTGGGCAATTACAGATAAGCAAGAGGTTGTTGCCTATATGGAGAAAAAAGCCGAAGCTATCAAAAAAGAGAAAGCAAGAGAATTAAGACTTGCAAAAAAGAAACACAAAGAAGAGGTACAGAAGTGGAAAAACTTTGAAACATATAGACTGTATTCTAGGGGAGAGTACGACCTATTGAGATACAACAAAGAAAACAAACGTTTCCAAACGTCTCAGGGGGTAGAGATACCTTTGGCTATCGGGTTGGGTATATACAAGAGACTAACCAACAACCAAGCAGTTGAAAAGGTTTTAGATTTTGAGGTAAAGGAGATAACTAAAAAGTATATCCAAGTAGGTTGCCACAAGGTAGAGATGAAAGAGATAGCCAAGGTAGTAGCACAAGCAAATTAATTAATAGGTAAGTATAGGGGGGGGATGTTTGTGTCATAGCTACCCCTCCCTAGAAACCCCAATAAAAAGAGTATGGTTAGGGATAGGATAGATATAGTAAAGTATCTAAATACACTAGAGCAAAGAGCCTTATGTATGGATGATGCAAAGAAGATAAACAATTGGTTCAAGAACTTAGTTAACCAAGACAATAGTGTTATGATGCAAGTAACAGAGAAAGCAAAGACAACTACCTTGTATCATATAGTGGTAACGTATAACCTAAACACTAGGGGGGAAGAACTAGGAAGACCAAAGATGATAAGCCTAGTAAGAAAAGAAATCAACAGACAAAAAAAACAGCAAGAAACAAACAACACAAGAACAAAATGGAGTATCCAAGAACAATAGTAATAGGTAAGATAGAAT
>JALRIY010000388.1 GCA_023255285.1 Algoriphagus sp. | reverse complement strand
TCCTTTGCCACACAACCCCATTCAAGCGCCGCAGCGCTGGGTCGATTATTACAAGTCTAAGTTTGGGGATGAAGCCCCTTATTTGGGAGAAAAAGGCTATTTTCCTCATCAAAATCCTCGGGCTGGCTATGCGGCTATGATTTCTTATTTGGACGAGAATGTAGGGAAGTTAGTAGCCTACCTCAAAGAAAAAGGCCTAGATAAAAATACACTCATTTTATTTAGTTCAGATAATGGTGTGACCTACTCAGGAGGAACGGATGGGACTTATTTTGAGAGTTCAGGAGTTTTTGGTGAGGCTTATGGAAGAGCAAAAGGATTTGTGTATGAAGGCGGAATTCGCGTCCCATTTATTGCCAATTGGCCAACCAAAATCAGGTCGGGTTCGCAAACTGAACACCTATCTGCGCAGTACGATGTCATGGCGACCCTCAGTGAGCTGACCGGATTTGAACTCGAATCTGGAAATGATGGCATCAGTTTTATGCCTACACTACTTGGTAAAGACAAGCAGGAGCAACATGAATTTTTGCTCTGGGTATATCCAGAATATGGAGGTCAAGTAGCAATTCGGTTTGGAGATTGGAAGGTAGTGCGTCAGCATTTGAAGGATAAAGAACCCCCAACCTTGGAACTTTACAACCTGCGAACAGATCCACAAGAAGTAACAAATGTCGCGGCTCACTATCCAGAACTGCTGCGGCAGGCAGCAAAAATATTTGAGGAGCAACATGAAACTGCCTTTCTCCAAAACTTTCGAATTCCAATTGTGGAAAAAGGACTGTATTGAATTTCCAGTTTAGGTCCTTGAAAAGGATGGATTTTTCTAATCTAGAAAAATCCATCTTCTAATCTAAAGGAAA
The DNA here is from genome assembly GCA_023255285.1 of Algoriphagus sp. Classification (GTDB taxonomy): domain Bacteria; phylum Bacteroidota; class Bacteroidia; order Cytophagales; family Cyclobacteriaceae; genus Algoriphagus. The sequence goes on along the minus strand of JALRIY010000388.1, from coordinate 150 downwards.
GAAAATGGTATAATTATTAATTTTTCACCCAAGCATGAATTCATACCTGAACTATTTATCCATAGGAATTAAGCTTTTTCTACTGGTACTTTTCTCCATTCCGGCTTTCTCCCAGCAGCCCGCTTCGCCACTTGAGGCCTCCTTTCAAAG
>JALRIY010000387.1 GCA_023255285.1 Algoriphagus sp. | reverse complement strand
CAACTCCACCATTTCTTTCAGAACTTATAATATTAATTATTCCTTGGCCTCCTCTACCGCTTACTCTGTACTCATAAGCAGAAGAACGTTTTCCATAACCATTTTCAGTTACGGTTAAAATATATTGCTCTTTATTTTTGAACTCTTCAATTTGTTTTTTAGTTAATGTTACAATCTTAGTTTTTTCGTTTTCATCATCTGAAGTTTCATCTGCGCCCTTTTCAAGTCTTGATGCCTTGATATATGATTTTGCTTGATCGGAGGTAATTTTTACACTTTTTAATATTGATAAAGAAATAATTTTATCATCTTTTTTTAACGACATACCTTTTATTCCTTTAGATGATCTCCCTTTAAAGAGTCTTAGATTTTTTGATTGAACTCTTAAAGCTTTTCCGTTTTTAGAACTTAATAAAAAGTCATCATCGTCATCTAAAATTTTAATTCCAACAATGGAATCATTATCTTCTAATTTCATTGCTATTTTTCCGCTTTGCTGAATGCTTTCAAAATCTAAAAGACTATTTTTTCTAACTTTGCCTTTCGCTGTTGCAAAAATAATTTTCATTTTTGCCCATAAAGTTTCATCACTTGGTAACGGCATAATCGAGGTGATTACATGACCTTCTTTTAAAGGAAGAATACTATGAAGAGCTTTCCCTTTTGACTGATTAGATCCCTCAGGAATTTTCCATGCTTTTAATTTGTAAACAATTCCTTTTGACGAAAAGAAAAGAATTGGAGTATGAGTGTTAGCTGTAAAAATCTGACTTACAAAATCCTCATCTCTGGTCGTTATTCCTGTTTTACCTTTTCCACCTCTTTTTTGAACTCTAATTGAACTTAGGGGACTTCTTTTAATATATCCTTTATTAGTAATAGTAATAATTACATCTTCTTTTTGAACCACATCTTCAATTTCAAAATTTTCAACTTGATTAATAATTTTAGTTTTTCTAGGATTTGCAAATTTGGCTTTAATATCTTTAAGCTCATTTTTGATCTGTGTTAGCAGTGCATT
>JALRIY010000386.1 GCA_023255285.1 Algoriphagus sp. | reverse complement strand
ATATCTTAAAGCAAGCAAAGCCCTACGTACGAAAATACCCTCAAATCCCGGCACCAATTTCTCGAATTGAAATCGAGTACCAGTTTTTAAAAGAATTGGAGAGCAAGCCCTCATTGGCCCAGCTGTCTCCGAAGGTCTTGCATTTCGATCCTAATAATCACCTCATGCTGCTTGAAGATTTGGGCGAAGGAACTGATTTTCTATCCCTTTACAATGGACAGCAACGGCTTACCTGTGAAGCAGTAATTCACTTGGCAAACTACTTGATGCACTTGCATCAATTGGAAATCAAAAAATTTCCAGCAACTGGATCCATGCGAACGTTGAATCACGAGCATATTTTTAATTTTCCTTTTTTACTGGAAAATGGGTTTGACCTAGACAGCATTCAGCCTGGTCTCCAAGAAATTAGCATTCCTTACAAAACAGATACCAAGCTAAAACAACTTATCCATGCACTAGGTAAGCGCTACCTAGCCAATGGAGAGGTACTGATGCACGGAGATTTTTATCCAGGCAGTTGGCTTCAGGTACCTTCTGGAATAAAAGTTATTGATCCTGAATTTGGTGGATTAGGCGATGCAGAATTTGACCTAGGTGTCTTTTTAGCTCATTTGGATCTTTCAAACCAAGAATTAGCACTAAGCGAATTGATTCCAAAGCACTACACACGTCCAGTTGATTGGTCCTTGGTCCAACACTACCGTGGAGTGGAAATCTTACGCCGACTGATTGGCATTGCTCAACTGCCTGTATCTTTTAGTTTAGAAGCAAAAAAATCGCTTCTTGCGAATGCACGAACTTACGTCCTATCCTAAATGAAAAAAATACCCCTCCTGCTACTTTCTGTACTAACTTTTTCTTGTACCCAGCAAGAATCTAAACCTGAAGCACCTGATTTTTCAACAGAGGTAATAATCTCGTCTGGACTCACCGAGGCTGAATTGTACGACCGAATATTAGGTATGCTCGTAGGATCCGCTATCGGGGATGCCATGGGGGCACCTACAGAAATGTGGGCCAGAGAAGCGATCCAA
>JALRIY010000385.1 GCA_023255285.1 Algoriphagus sp. | reverse complement strand
GCCGTAGCAGATGCAGTTCATCCGAAAAAGGAGCAATGGATCCTAGCAAGCCCTCAATCATCATGGCCCCACTAAGGCTTGCATGACTGAGCAAGGAGTGCAATCGCTCCACCACCCTGATACCGTGGGCAGCCATAAACTGGGTGCCGTTGATCAAGGCCAGGCCTTCCTTGGGTCCTAGAGTCAAAGGTGATTTACCCAATTTTTCAAGTACCCGCCTTGCGGGTAGTACTTCTCCTCTGTAGCTTACTTTGCCTGCGCCAATAAGCGGTAAAAATAAATGGGAGAGAGGTGCCAAATCCCCAGAGGCACCCACCGATCCTTGAATAGGCACCAGGGGAGCGATTCCTTCGGCAATCATCCAGAGGATGCGCTCCAAGGTCTCGAGTCGAATACCCGAAAACCCTTGTGCCAAAGCATGACCTTTGAGCACCAGCATTAGGATGGAAATCTCATCTTCAACGGGTTCACCTACCCCAACGGCATGGCTTTTCAATAAGTTGTCTTGCAGGAGCTGGGTATCTGTAGCCGATATTTTGCTGGTGCAGAGTGGTCCAAATCCTGTATTGATTCCATACACAATTCGCTCTCCCGCTGCAATTTCAGCTACAGCAGCAGCTGATTGGTTTACTTTTTGAATTGCAGAAGGGCTCAGCACTCCTTGAATCTCTTTTCTCGCCAAGCCCAGTGCGATGGACGCGGTCAATTGGTCCTCACCGTATCGAAATATCTTCTTCATCCTTTGGGGTTTTCAAAACCCCGAAGGATTTTGTTAATAAATTTTCAAAACCCCGAAGGATTTTGAATTAGTTTTCCAAAACCCCGAAGGATTTTGTTTTTGTTTAGTTTGATTATCCGTCTTATCACTAGTAACCTTTTTTAATAAGGTTTGAAGTTCAAGTAAGCGTGCTGTGAACAGTGGACAGTTGACTGGCTGCAGACCGTGGTCTGTCAACAATTATCCGCAGTGATTAGCAGGCATTGGGGCACTACCAGTATTGCGGATAATCCTATTCAAATCTACTTTTTCTTTTTGATGC
>JALRIY010000384.1 GCA_023255285.1 Algoriphagus sp. | reverse complement strand
AGTCCTTGAAGGGAATATACTGGTAGTCCATAGGCCTTACCAAAATATGCGAATGCATCGTGTGCTGTCACTAAGACTTGGTTATGCTGAACTAAATCTTGCACTTTTGTTCGAGTTTGTTGATCGAGGGCATCGAGTTGCTGCAAATAGAATTGAGTATTTGTTTGAAGCTGTGATTTCCAAGAAGGTTGCCAAATTTGAAGTTGCTGACTGGCATATTCCAGTGCAGCAGACCATAGGGAGATGTCAAACCAAACGTGTGGATCTACGCTGTGTAATTCAGGGCCGGATTTAATAAGTTGGTCGATCGGTATCCCATTGGAAACATTGATAAGTACTTGCTGCTTGGCAAGCTTCTCAAAAATCTCAGTCATTTTCCCTTCAAGATACAGCCCGTGGTAAACGACTAGGTCGGCCTGAGTAAGTAGATCTAGATCACGCACTGAAGCCTTGTACAAGTGTGGGTCTACACCTGCAGGCATTAAGGAAATCACTTCTGCCTGATCTCCTACGAGGATCTGAATGCCATCTGCCAAAATACTTGTAGTGGCCACGATCAGAGGCTTGGTCCGTGTAGACTTAGAAGCTGAGGTACAGCTACAGACAAAGAGAAAGAATAAAAAAATGTGCGTGACACGTTTCATGATTGCAGGACGAGAATGTTGCTAGCTACATCTTTGGACATGAATAGGGTCTTTTTTTGATCAACAAGAATCTCGATTGATCCATCAAATTCTACTTTGTCGAGTATTTTGATTCGCGCACCAATGTAGGCGCCTACTTTATCTAGGTAGCGGAGAAAAGCTGCCGAACTGTCTTTGACTGCCACAATTTGCCCACCTTGGTCAATACTCATCTCGTTTAATACACAACGTGGACGTGTGCGTACGTCCCCATATTCATCTGGAATAGGATCTCCATGCGGGTCAAACTTCGGGTAGTTGAGGTAGGAATCGAGACGCTCGATCAGTAGGGTAGAGTGAATGTGCTCGAGTTGCTCTGCTACCTCATGCACCTCATCCCAAGCAAAGTGCAATTTATCTACCAAGAATACCTCCCATAG
>JALRIY010000383.1 GCA_023255285.1 Algoriphagus sp. | reverse complement strand
TATGATAGTATCAGCCCCATAGCTTCTTGGTATAAACCGCAAAGTCTGTTCGTCTGTTTGTTGTTTGAGTATTATCATATAGCTAAAATTTATTCTTTATAGTAATATAATAAAATTAAATGATAATTGTTTTTAAGTGTTAATATTTTGTTAAAGAGAATATTTTTAATTATTTTTTTATACTTTTACAGTATTAAAATAAATAAAATTATGAAAACAATAATTCCACTAAAAAAAGTAATGCGTCAAAACCGCTGTTATAGGCAGTGCATTTATTTACAAAGGTTAATTTCCACCTATTTTAAACGGAAACTTAAAAATAATAATAAAATGGCAAAAGAAACAAGTAAACAAAGGCTTGCAAACCTAATTCAGTGCTATGAGCAAACTGTTAAAGCTGCACAATCTCTTTATGATGATGACGATTTAAAACAATGGGCGATAGACCATTCTTTGCTTAGTCATAAAATAAAAGACGTAAAGAAAAAACTAAAAGACACTTTTTCTATTGATTACGATTCTGCTGATGCAAAGAAAAAAGTAATCAAAATTGGTAGTGAGGTTGAAGTTTTAGTTAACCATATGGATGGAATGAAAGGCTCAACAGCTATTATTAAAAGTTATTCATTACCTGCACTGCTGTCAGACATTACTATGAAAGACGGAATGAAAATGAATAACCATAAGTGGGTGACAAATGACGAAGTTAAATTAAAATAGGAAAATCCAAATGCCTGTAAATTTTGGAATAATTTTTAAAAAGTAAAGTTATGGCAAAACCAATGACAATGCCGATGAAACCAAAGCCAAAACCAAAGCCTAAAAAATAGATTTTGAAGATAGGTCGCAACAGATGTCGTATGGTGTCTGTTGCATTGCCTATAACAAAAAATATAAACGTAGTAATATTATTAAATTAGTTAAGTTTGTTATTACGTTTATATATAGTTATAAAAAAAGGGCAACCGAAGTCACCCCATTAAACATCAAAAAAACAAACAATTAAGCACCTGCAACAACTGTAAATCCAGCAGCCGTTAAATCAGTAGTTAAGAAATTAGCAGG
>JALRIY010000382.1 GCA_023255285.1 Algoriphagus sp. | reverse complement strand
TGTCTACCTGTCAGCATGATGTACATGCGGGCTGTTAATTTGCCTTCTTTTTGAAACTTCTGTACCAAGTCGATGACCTCCTGTCCAGAACCTGCATCGTGAAAGGAAGTGATCCCCTTTTCTGCAAGTTCTTGCAGCGCTAGAGTCAAGGCTTCCTCATTTTTTTCCGGGGTAGTTTCAGGAATCAATTTGACCACTAGTGCTGAGGCACGCTCTACGAGCACCCCGGTAGGATTACCGAGTTCATCCCGTAAGACCTCTCCGCCCTCCACTTCTTGAGTGGGTGTTTCGCTGCGCAAAGGAGTGATACCCGCCAGGTCCATCGCCTTTTGATTGACAAAAGAGGCATGCCCAGAGGCATGAGCAAGGTAAACGGGATTGTTGGGACTCACAGCACTAAGCGCGTCATGGGTTTGAAAGCCTTTGACAGTCTTTTCAGGCATTTTGAGCCACTTGTCTTGGTGCCATCCTCTACCTGTAATCCAATCGCCTGGCTTGGCAGTTGCGGCAGCCTCACCTACTTTTTGGATTAATTCCTCATAGGTCTTCACCCCCATCAAATCTATTTCCAGTTTGTTATAGCCTATGCCCATCAGGTGGGCATGCGATTCGATGACTCCAGGAGTCATCGTCTTCCCGGCTAGGTCAATCACCTCTGTATCGCTTCCAACGAACTTTTGAATTTCTTCGGTAGTACCTACAGCCAAAATCAGTCCATCCTTGACCGCAACAGCCTCTACTTTCGGATTGGTTTCGTCTACGGTATAGACAATTCCATTGATAAACACTTGGTCGGCAGGCTCAGGACCCGTTTGGCAGCTCCACATCAGGCTAGCTGCGATAATATAATAGAAAATAGTTTTCATGAGGAAGTATTTGAAATTCGAAACTACCTTATTTGATTTATGTTGGCAAGTCATTCGAAGAATTCGAAGTGTCTACAGAAATCAGACAACAACAGCTTATTACATTTTGTATGAGCAACCAAACAGTATGGCCTTCCTGAACAAATTCTGTCAGTTTTTTTAGCTGTAAACCCTTAAAAAAAACGGGACTAAAGAGCTAACTAAAGA
>JALRIY010000381.1 GCA_023255285.1 Algoriphagus sp. | reverse complement strand
TGTTTTTGCTCATCAGTGATATTTAATTTTTCTAAAAGACCTTTAGAAAGTTTTCGGTTAGATATTTTAATATTAAATTCATTTGTTTTTAGTCCACACCCTAATAATATTTCTGAAATTAAAAAACAAAGCTCTGAATCTGCATATAAATTACTTGTGCCAATATAATCAGCATCAAATTGTAAAAATTCTCTAAATCTACCTGGTCCAGGTTTTTCATTTCGCCATACAGTACCCAACTGAAATCTTTTAAATGGTCTTGGAAGATTATCAAAATTTTTTGCTGCATATCTTGCTAATGGAGCAGTTAAGTCATATCGTAAAGAAAGCCATTTTTTTTCATCTTGAAATGAAAATACACCCTCTGAAGGCCTGTCTTTATCGGGCAAAAATTTTCCAATACTTTCCGTATACTCAAAACTGGGAGTTTCAAGATATTGGAAACCGTATTTAGACATAATCTTTTTAACATTAGAGATTAAAAGATCTCGAATAAGAAGTTCTTCTTCTTGTCTATCTGTAAAACCAAGCGGTAAATCGCTACTAGGTTTAAATGTTTTTTTATTCATTGTTTTGGTACAGCTGGGTGGACTCGAACCACCGACATCTGGTTCCACAAACCAGCGCTCTAACCAACTGAGCTACAGCTGCATATTTTTTATTTATAATATTATTTTGTGGTTAAATATATAATTCTATTGGCCAAGCAAATGCTCAGCATGAAAGTGGTGTCTATGTGTAGATCTATATATTTTTATCATTGCAATTACGGGTTGATTATCAATCTAAGAATTAAAATGCAAATAAAAAAATGGTGGTCTGAGGTGGATTTGAACCACCGACACAAGCCTTTTCAGGGCTCTGCTCTACCAACTGAGCTATCAGACCACGCACAGTCTTTTTCCATAATTTATTTAAATAATCAACGAAAAACTAAACTAAATTTGCTGATTTTAGCAAATTGAACACCTGATAGAGAGGCAAACCAACCACATTTGAATAAGATCCATTTAAAGTTTTAACGAACCTTTCCGCATAACCCTGAATTGCGTAGGCACCTGCTTTATTTTTCCATTC
>JALRIY010000380.1 GCA_023255285.1 Algoriphagus sp. | reverse complement strand
GCTTCTACCGGGTATTTTGAGTTTAATCAATCCGCTAAACAACTGATTTTAAATTTTTTAAAAAACCCTTCTATTCCAATAGCTACCTGATGTCTAATGCATCCACAAGTGGTGCATCCTAGAAGATTCTTCACCATAAAAGACAGAGCTTGTTTTTCAATTAAGGAATGGGTATCCGACGTTTCTTTCACTACAATTTATATCCGAATCCATTCGTCAAGCCCGATGTTGGCATAGGTTTCGTACTCCTGTTGGGTTTGATTTGGAATTTATCGAGTTTGTAGTCGGGATAGGAAGAGTAGTGCAGGGCATGATTTCTGCGAAACTGGTCCTCTGTACGGCCATCGGTAGGAAGAGGGTAAATGGATTAACCAATCGATTTGGTTGGTCTGATTCCTCTGAATTGGAAGGGTTTAATGAGGTAGTCCACAATGACAGTACCACTCAATTATTTGAAAAACATAACTTTTCATTTGATAGGCGGTAGAAAAAAATAATTCTTTACTCCCATCTTTGCAGCCATTATTAATTAATACCATGCAATTAGCACCTTTTTTTTCGGATACTGTCTTGAGATTCATGCGTTTTCATCAGATTCAAACTGCGATTTATGCGTTGATTTTTGCAAGTTTGAGTTTGCCGAATTCCCTTTTTGCACAAGAAGTCCAGCCAACTACTCCTACAGGGCAGTTTGGGGGAATAATCACTGCCACCAACAATGGGGTGTCGATTATACCTTCCTTTACCTTGGGAAGACCGGCGTTATTGGTGGATTTGAGTTTATCAGGAGAGCGCTTTTCCTTCGATCCCATGTTGCGTTTTGGAATGGATGGCAAGCCCTGGTCCTTCGTATTTTGGGGTCGCTACAAAGCCATCAAAGACAAGCGCTTTACCCTGAGCTTGGGAGGGCACCCAGCTTTTATCTTCCAGGAAAGAATGGTGAAGGTGAATGGCAAGGAGGAGAAAATGCTGGTGAGCCAGCGCTTCCTCGCCATGGAGATTGCTCCGATGTACAAGGTGTCTAAAAAGTTGAGTATGGGGTTGTACTACTTGCAAGGCCATGGATTCAATCCTGTTCCTCCGAGGGATTC
>JALRIY010000037.1 GCA_023255285.1 Algoriphagus sp. | reverse complement strand
ATTTAGATGAGCTGTGGTCTTTGTACAGTCGTCAGTCGACAATTATCCACAGTCAATCAGACGTGTCTTAACCCACTGGTATAATTGCAAATTAGCACCTAGTTCAATTCTTTTTGTCAGTACCATGAACCCTATCCAAGTAACTTGCCTCCTTCTTTTTCATCAGGGAAAAATTTTGGCGACTCAGCGTGGTGATGCGATGGATTTGGCAGGCTACTGGGAGTTTCCTGGAGGCAAAGTAGAAGTAGGCGAAAGCCCAGAAAATAGTTTGGTTCGTGAAATCAACGAAGAATTGTCCATTGATATTCGGATTTGTGCTGCATTAACTCCAGTCTTGCACGCTTATCCATCCAAGTTGATTCAACTTATTCCTTTTCTTGGTACCTGGCAAGGTGGTAGCTTGAAACTTACGGAACATGCCCAAAGTCAGTGGCTGGGCAAGGAAGACCTCTTATCTTTGACCTGGGCACCAGCAGATCTCCCTATTGTTCGAGAGGTGCAGTTCAAATGGGAGGATTTACAGGGCTTAACCTAAGACACCATGGCGGAATTTATCCGATTGTATGAAGAAAACCCAGACCCAAGGCGGATTAAGCAGGTGGTAGAGGTTCTCCGAGATGGAGGAGTCATTATTTATCCTACCGATACTGTATATGGTTTTGGATGTGATATTAATCAGTCCCGAGCAGTTGAAAGAATTTGTAGAATCAAGGGAATTAATCCTAAAAAACATAATTTTTCAATCGTCTGTTCGGATCTCAGCCACTTGTCACAATATACCCGAGTGATTTCCAAACCCATTTTCAAATTTATGAAAAAAGGTCTCCCAGGGCCTTTCACTTTTATCCTAGAAGCCAATTCCCAAGTTCCAAAAATGCTCCATAGTCAGAAAAAAACAGTAGGAATTCGGGTCCCCGATCATGGTGTACCTCAGTCAATCGTGGACTTACTAGGACATCCCATCCTGTCTACTTCCTTGCTTCAAGGAGCGGATGACCCAATTGAATACAGTACCGATCCGGAATTGATTTTTGAAAAATACCAACATGAGGTGGATTTGGTCATCGATGGGGGGTATGGGGGAGCAACAGCTTCAACTGTATTGGACTGTACAGGGGAGGAAGTAGTCTGCCTGCGTGAAGGGCTAGGGAATTTGGAGGATTTGATGCAGTAGCTGAGGGGAAGAATTCTGCTCAAGAAGTCCAACGGCTGACAAATTCTGAAAACTGATCTTTGTACAAGTCACCTACAGCGATTTGTTGATCCCCAACGTAGATTACATTTTTTGAGATAGAATCTATGTGATCCAAAGAAATAATAAAAGAGCGGTGCACCCGCATAAACCGATCCTTTGGAAGGAGTTCTTCCATGTTTTTCATGGAAGTCAAGGATAGTAAAGGATGGTTTTTGGACTTAAGATGTACTTTGACATAATCCTTGTAGGCTTCCACATGGGTGATGTCTTTGAGTACTACTTTTACAAGTTGGTACTCCACCTTTAAAAAAATGTAGTCTACACTGGGTTGTTGATGAGTGGAAACAGTGGATTGAGGGATACTACCAATCTTCCCAAAGTACTGATAGGCTTTGGTAGCTGCTGCCAAAAACTCTTCGTAACTGTAGGGTTTCAGTAAGTAATCTAAGGCCTCTACCTTATACCCTTCTAATGCAAATTGATGGTAGGCAGTACAAAAAATCAATCGTGTATTTTCTGAATTTCTTTTTCCATCGATTATCCGTGCAAGCTCCATCCCCGAAAGATCTGGCATTTGTATATCCAAAAATATCAAGTTGACCTCCTGTTGATTGAGGTAACTTAATGCTTCAATGGCATTTGAAAACGAAGCTTGAAGTTCAAGAAAGGTAGTTTGTTCAATAAATTTGGTAAGAAGGCCAAGTCCTAATGGTTCGTCATCTATGGCTATGCAGGAGATTTTCATGCCAAATTGATGGTTAGCTTTACTGAATATTCAGCTAGGGATTCAGCAGTATGTAATTTTAGTCGATGCTTTTCTGGATAAAGCAAGCTTAATCTTCGCTGGGTATTTACAAGTCCAATACCATTTTCTAGTGCTTCGGGGCTATCTGGGGGAATAGGGAAAATTTGGTTTTTGGTTTCAAAAAACACTGTATCTCCCATCACTTCCAGGCTAATACTGATTTCACTCTCTTGTTGTGAACTGACTCCGTGCTTAAAGCAATTTTCTAAGAAGGGTAAAAATAGCATAGGGGCAATTACTAAATCTTCTTTTGGCTCCTGCAGCTTGACTTGGAGCTTGACCTTTTCTGAAAGCCGCATCTTCATCAATTCCAGGTAATCCTCTATGAATTTTATCTCCTTGCTCAATAGGGTTTCGTCTTTTTGATTTTCGTACAAAACGTAACGCATCATTCGGGACAGTTTCAAGAGTGCCTCCTGCGCCTTGCTTACATCTAGGGTGGTCAAGGAATAGATGTTGTTTAGCGTATTGAAAAAAAAGTGCGGATTAATCTGAGCTTTTAAATACGATAATTCGGTATTGATTCGCTGTCGTTCTAGTTCTCCACGAAAAGCCTCGTCTTTTTGCCACTTTTCTACCAAAGCGACAGAAGTACTTAGACCAATGGAAATTACATACAGCAACATTTGAAATACATCCCCAGGCACCCAGCGCTTGCCCGTGTAAGGCTTGTCGGGATTGAATAGTTCATGCATTTTTTCACCGTACTGAATAAATTGTTCCAAATAAACAATAACTCCGTAAAAGATACCTGCGCCCAAAATGATCACCATTAGGTAGAGGTAGTTTTTGCCTTTAAGTAAAAATCTGGGAACTATCAACCAGGCATTTAGGTAAAAGACACCAATAAGGAGTCCTACTAGGTAAATTTGTTTCCACCAAAATTGGGTGGGAAGCTCCAATTCGCCCATCCTCCAGGATAAGGGTGAAAGGATAAGCAAGACCACGCACAACATAATCCACCCCAGAAGGTGAACGAGTATGGAGAGGTTTCTTTTTCTTGTTTGGGAGAGCATGGGCCTGATTTACAGGGGTGAAGCTAAGGTTTTTTATTTTTTTATTTCCTATCAAATCTACCAAATCTAAGATCTAGCCTATCAACGGGGTAAATAAGCACACCAACTCCTTTTCTTGAGAGTAGAAATTATTCATCTCTCTTTTCGGGGAATTGGTCGATATAGGGATTGTGCTGGTCTATCAAATTTGAGGAGTCCAAACAATCCACTCACCTTTGTGGTATACCTAGGGACTTAAATTCTCTTTTGAAAACTAAACCATGAAAAAAATCACATTTGTACTTTTAACCGCTTTCTTTTTTTCTATGAATTGGGCCTTTTCCCAAGAAACACTAGAAAAGAAAGCTCCTGCACGAATCCTAGGCATTGCCAAGGATTTGAAAACAGGAACTCCAATTGGCTATGCCACTGCTGCCTTGTATAAGTCTGGGACCACACTCTCTGTAGCAGGAGCTGTCGCCGATGGTGAGGGAGTTTTTTACATCACCGGATTTTCGTTGGGTACTTACGAACTCCAAGTTTCTTTTTTGGGCTACGAAACAATTAAGCGGTCTGTCACCGTTAATTCTTTGGAATCAGATCTTGACTTAGGGGAAATTGCCCTTTCCGATGAAGGGGTAGCCTTAGAAGAAATAACTGTTCAAGGGCAACGTGAACTTATCGAAGAGCGCGTAGATCGGACCATTTACAAGGCTGAAAATGACCGAACCACTGCAGGTGGTGATGCGACAGACGTCTTACGTCGTGTTCCTATGCTATCTGTGGATCTGGACGGTAATGTTTCCATGCGTGGGAGTTCAAATATTTTGGTCCTTATTGACAATAGACCCTCTGCTATTGCAGCTTCCTCAATTGCCGATGCCTTACGGCAAATCCCTGCCGACGAAATCAAAGCAGTAGAAGTAATTACTTCCCCTTCAGCACGCTTTGACGCAGAAGGAACTTCTGGAGTGATCAACATAGTAACGAAAAAAAATAATCTCCAAGGCATGACCTTGAACTTGAATTCTGGAGCTGGATTAAGAGGCTCTAATTTGGGATTACAAGGGTCTGCCCGAAAAGGGAAAATGGGATTCTCTTTGGGGGGATTTGGACGCTCTGGATACAATATCCTCGGAAGCTTTGAAAATCAACAGGTAACTAATTTGTCGAATGGGAGTGTTTCTACCTCTAGACAATCTGCAGATACTGAGCGTAGGGACCTATTTGGACGGTATAATTTTGGAGTTGATTACGAATTGGATGCCTTTAATTTTATAACTGGAGCGGTGAATTTTGGCATTCGAAATTCAGAAAACTGGCAACAAAATTTCTTGACTCAAAATTCTGTCGATGGTCAACTAAGGGCACAACAAAATCGAGCAACAGCGACCCTAGACAACTCAAATTCAGTGGATATAAGCTTGAATTATACCAAGACTTTTGAGAAGAAGGGAAAGGAATTGAGTTTCCTCACACTGTATTCCAAAAACAACCGTGAAAATTCCTTCACCAATACGCTCTTTGAAGAGAATGACTTGGAATCTATCTTTTCTAGATTGAAAAACTTGAATCCAAGTAAAAACGAAGAATTTACCATACAAGTAGATTACGTAACTCCGATTACGGAAAAAGGAACTCAACTAATTGAGTATGGCGCCAAAAATATTTTAAGAAGAGCCTATTCAGACTTTTCATACTTCTTGGCCCAAGGTCCATCAGGTGAATTTGTAGCCTTACCTGACCCAACCCTAAGCAACGAGTTTAGCTACGATCAAAACGTAACTGCTGCTTACCTTTCCTATACCTTTCAACTGCTGAAGAATTACACGCTAAAGCCTGGGCTTAGGTATGAATACACGACCATTACTGCAGATTTTAAAACTGACTTTAAGGCAGAAATTCCATCCTATGGCACCTTGGTTCCAAGCATCAACGCAAGTAGAAAATTAAAAAATGGGAACTTGATCAAATTGGCCTACAACCGTAGAATTCAGCGGCCTTCACTTCGATTCCTAAATCCCAACATTGAAGCTTCGAACCCGCAACAGCAGTCTCAAGGTAATCCAGAGCTTGATCCAGAGTTGACGGACAATTACGAATTAGGCTATAGCACCTTTATCAAAGGGACTACCTTGAATTTTACCGGATTCTACAGAAACACAACTGGGTCTATCCAATCCATTCGCAATGTGCGTGAGGATGGAATCATATTCACCACCTTTGAAAATATCGGGCAAGAGCAGGCCTTAGGTACAAACCTATTTTTCAACGTCAACCTAAATAATAAATTTTCTCTCAATGGGGGCACGGACGTGTACTATTCGATGTTGGATAACGGGCTCGAGGATCCCAAGTTTGCCGCCAAAAATGAAGGGTTTGTAGTGAGTGGCCGAATGTTTGGCAATTACAGCTTGCCCAAAGATTGGCAGATTCAGCTATTCACCTTTGCTAGAGGACGACGAGTACAATTGCAAGGGACTTCTGGTGGATTTGCAGCATATGGTTTGAACTTTAATAAGCAGTTCAAAGAAAAAAGAGGATCATTTGGCTTTGGAGCGGAAAATTTTCTAATGAAAGAGTTCGTCGTTCGTAACGAAATCATCACTCCAAGTATTATACAAAACAGTACTTCTAGAATTCAGAACCTAAACTTTAAATTGAACTTCAATTACCGAATAGGGAAAATGAGTTTGGATCAGCGTCCCAAGAAAAGGAGATCCATTACCAATGATGACCTAAAAGACGGTGGTGATGGAGGACAAGGCGAACAAGGGGTGGCGCCAGTTCGTAATTAATAGATGGGTTGAGTTAGTAATCCCGGATTCTTTGAATTCGGGATTTTTTTTATTCCTTGGAGAGATTAGGAGTCCAAAAAAAAATAAAACCCAGACCATTTTTGGTCTGGGTTGGAATAATTCAAATTAAAAAGTTAGCCCTTATAAAGCACTTTTTGAATGGCCTCAACAGTTCGCTTCACATTGGGAATCGTTACATCAATGTACGAAGGGGCATAACTTAATGGGATGTCCATGGAATTGACACGAAGAACTGGAGAGTCTAGGTAATCGAAAGCATGACGCTGAAAATGGTAGGTCAGTTCAGAAGAAATACCTGCCAATGGATTTGCTTCTTCTACGATTACCACGCGGTTGGTCTTTTTCAAAGATTCCACACAAGTTGCGTAATCAATAGGACGAACGGTTCTCAAATCAATCACCTCGCAGGAAACACCTTGCTTTGCCATTTCTTCAGCTGCCTCAAGGGCTATCTTCATCATTTTACCGAAAGAAATTACGGTCACGTCCGTGCCCTTGCGCTTGATATCTGCTACCCCTATGGGAAGTAGGTATTCTCCATCTGGGACCATTCCTTTGTCGGAATACATTACTTCAGATTCCATGAATATCACTGGATCTGGGTCACGGATGGCGGATTTCAACAATCCTTTGGCGTCAGAGGGATTGGAAGGAACAATTACTTTAAGTCCTGGGGTATTGGCAAACCAGTTTTCAAAGTTGGAAGAGTGTGTTGCTCCTAATTGACCTGCATTGCCTGTAGGTCCACGAAATACAATGGGTACAGAATAAGCTCCTCCCGACATGGCATACATTTTCGCTGCAGAGTTGATGATCTGGTCGATAGCTACCAAGGAAAAGTTAAAAGTCATGAATTCGATGATTGGTTTCAATCCATTCATGGCAGCACCTACTCCAAGACCTGCAAACCCAAGTTCTGAAATAGGGGTGTCGTATACGCGTTCGGGTCCAAATTCATCCAGCATCCCTTGGGATACTTTGTAAGCACCGTTGTATTCGGCAACTTCTTCACCCATTAAAAAGACGTTTTTGTCTCGTCTCATTTCCTCGGTCATGGCTTCTCTCAAAGCTTCCCGAAATTGTAGTTCTCTCATTGCTTAGGGACAAATTTTTGGCTCGTAAAAATAGAAAGGAATCGGGCATTTACAAAGCTTGGGGATTTCTTTGTCAAAATCGATGTTTAACCAAGATAAATGATTTTCTGATTTACAAACTCTAAAAATTCCTTATTTGCTTAATTCTCGACTACATTCTGATTTTTTAGGCCTCCAATGAGCTCAACTGTCCGAATCAAACTTATTTGACCACTCCTTTACCAGCTTCTTTCCAAGCAGTAATCCCTCCTTCAAGCATGTAAACATTTTTGAAACCCATTTTTTGCATTGCATCTGCAGCTTTACGGGTACGGCTACCTGAACGGCAATAGAGCAAATAAGTTCCTTTTTTGTTTAATGAAGTCGCTTGAGTAGCGAAATCGGGACTTAAAAAATTAACCGTGGTCGCATCAGCCAAATGACCTTCAGCTACTTCCTCTGGAGTACGTACATCGATGATTTTGGATTTCCTTTTAGTAGCCATTTTCTCGAATTGAGCGATGGAAAGCACTTGAATAGAGTCCTTAACAGCTGTTTGCGCGAAACTAGTGCTGCCTAGTAAAAAAAGGAGTGTGAAAAGAAGTAGGAGGTTTTTCATAGATGGATTTGGTTTTTGGGTAAACAACTGCCTATTTGATCGAAAATTTACTGTTTTCTGACCAAAATGTCTCTAAAGATTGGATTGATTTCGGATACGCACAGTTACTTAGATCACAGAACTTGCGATTACCTAAAAGATGTGGATGAGATTTGGCATGCCGGAGATGTAGGTGACCTGTCCATCATGGAACAATTACCCAAGGGCAAGCCGATACGGGGAGTATTTGGAAATATTGATGATCAAGCAGTTCAAGAACGGTTTCCAGAATGGCAGGAATTTGAATTGGAAGGCGTAAAGGTGGTTATGACCCACATTGGAGGTTTGCCTCCGCGCTATGCGAAGGGAGTGCAAACAAGGCTAAAAATGCAAAAAGCCCAATTATTTGTTTGCGGTCATTCTCATGTTTGCCGCGTAGAGTTTGATCGTGTTATCAACTGTCTGTACATGAACCCAGGCGCGGTAGGTCAACATGGGTTTCACCAGATACGGACGTTTCTACTTTTTGAATTGGACGCTGGAAAAATCACCAATCTTCGTGTGGTTGAGTTGGGAAATAGAGGAAAAGTTACAGGTTAGGGTAAATAAAAATAGCGGCATTAGCCGCTATTTTTATTTTTTTAGAAAAACATCCAATTTATTTTCCAAAAGATGCTTTTAATTCTTCAACGTCAACATTTTTGATCACAGGCTTCGCACACAATTGCTTGATTTTGATCACTCGTCCAGTCTGACCTTGTCTTTTTCTTTTCAGTTTTCTTTTAAGCGTTGTTACACCCATGGTCGTATGTAGTTAAAATTTTTGATTTCGAAACGGATTGCAAAAGTATATAAACTTATCTTTTTTGCCTACAAATCTTTTGATTTTATTATTGTCTTTCCCCGAGATGCTTCCTTCATTTTGGGAATTTTGGGTAAATTTGAGTTCAATTTTGATAAAAAGCCATGCAAAAGCCTAGTCTTCCCAAAGGTACCCGCGATTTTGGTCCACTTCAAATGGCACGTAGAAATTATATTCTGGACGCTATCAAGGATACTTTTCAGCTCTTTGGTTACCAGCAGATTGAGACTCCTTCCATGGAAAATCTCAGTACGCTTACGGGTAAATATGGAGATGAAGGAGATCAGCTCTTATTCAAAATATTGAATAGTGGAGATTTTTTAAAAGGCCTTACTTCAGAAGATTTACCCAAGGGTTCTGCTGCCAATTTGACCAAGCTTTCCGAGAAAGGACTGCGCTACGACCTGACGGTCCCATTTGCACGTTACGTGGCCATGAATCGCAACGAGCTTTCGTTCCCGTTTAAGCGCTACCAGATCCAGCCAGTTTGGCGAGCAGACCGTCCCCAAAAAGGAAGGTACCGCGAATTCTATCAATGCGATGCCGATGTGGTAGGTACAGAAAGTTTGCTCTGTGAAGCGGAAATAATTTGGATGATTAGACAGGTGTTTGCAAAGTTTGGGTTGAAGGACTATGCCATTAAAGTCAATAATCGAAAAATATTGGCAGGCATCGCTGAAGCGATAGGCGAACAAGGAAAAGAAAGTCCGCTTTGCGTTGCCATTGATAAATTGGATAAAATAGGGTGGGAAAAAGTAAAAGAAGAGCTGCTTCAACGGGGATTTGAAGAGGCTTCTATCCAAAAGTTGCTGCCCCTTGTAAATTTAGCGTCTGGAGTAAAGGAGCGGTTGGCTATTTTGACTCAGTTTCTAAATCAATCTCCCGTAGGATTACAAGGTGTAAAAGAATTGGAAGAGGTGTTTCGTTTTCTCGAGCAGTTGGGTATCCCATTAGATCATGTGGATTTTGATCCCATGCTTGCCCGAGGATTGTCCTATTATACTGGGGCGATTTTTGAAGTGAAGGTAAATGGGGTGTCCATCGGCTCGGTGAGTGGTGGTGGCAGATACGATAACCTAACCGGTGTATTTGGTTTGCCAGGTGTGCCAGGAGTTGGTTTTTCATTTGGGGTAGACCGCTTGTATGACGTTTTGGAAGAGTTAAACTTATTTCCTGAGGAGCGGCTTGCGGGTACTCAAGTACTTCTGGCTCATTTTGATCAAGCAGGGTTGGAGTATGGATTGCGCTGGTTGAAAGCTTTAAGAGCAGAAGGGGTGAGAGCAGAACTTTATCCAGAGGTGTCCAAACTCAAAAAGCAACTTGAGTATGCTTCCAAAAAAGAATTGCCTTTTGTAGGGATTTGCGGGGATGAAGAAATTGCATCTGGAAGGCTTATGATAAAGAATTTAACAACAGGAGAGCAAGAGTCACATACCTTGACAGAAGCTATAGCAATGTTAAAAAAATAGGGCCTAAAATTCAAGCCAAACAAGTATTCGATCCGTGTGTTAAAATAGAAAATAAATACAGCTAGATATGTTTGATTTCATGGGCATGATGGGCAAGGTAAAAGAAGCTCAGGCCAAAATAAAGGAAACGCAGGCCAAATTGGTCCACTTAAGAGCCGAAGGGGAATCTGGGGCAGGCCTTGTCAAAGTGCAAGTAAGTGGTGCTCGTCAGGTACTTACCATGGATTTGGATGAATCTTTACTCAACCCTCAAGATCGAGAGATGCTGAGCGACTTAATTGTTGCTGCCACTAATAAGGCCATGGAGGCCATAGATGAAAAGATCAAACAAGAAATGAAAACCGCTACAGAAGGGATGATTCCTTCTATTCCTGGAATGGATCTAGGTAATTTATTTGGATGAAATCCTGCGCGATCGTTCTACTTAATTACAACGGAGAAACAGTTCTCCCTACTTTTTTACCTTCCGTGGTCAAACACAGTGTTCATGACCTATGGTTGATAGACAATGCCAGTACAGATGGATCTTTGGATTATGTACGTAAAGAATTTCCAGCAGTTGGACTACTTCCTCTTGAAAAAAATCATGGATTTACAGGAGGCTACAATTATGGATTGGAGCGACTTCGAGGGCAATATGCCCATTTTATTTTAATCAATACAGATTTGGAGGTTACTGCCGGTTGGGATCAAGGGTTAGTGGATTTTCTCCAGAAAAAGAAACGCTATGCAGCAGTTCAGCCGAAGGTATTGTCCTGGAAAGACAGATCAACCTTTGATCATGCAGGAGCAGGAGGAGGCTACATCGATGCTTTGGGCTATCCGTATTGTAGAGGAAGGATTTGGAATCACCTCGAACAGGATCAAGGGCAATACGACGATAGCGTGGAGGTGGATTGGGCATCTGGAGCCTGTTTAGCTATTTGTGCAAATGATTTTTTTAATCAGCAAGGATTTGATAATCAGTTTTTTGCTCACATGGAGGAAATTGATCTGTGCTGGAGGCTCCGTCAAGTTGAAAGAAAAATTGGATATCTTGGATCAGTAACCGTATACCACCTAGGAGGTGGGACCTTGGGTCGTAGTAGCCCTCAAAAATTATATTTGAACATTCGAAATAGTCTCTTGATGCTTTATAAAAATAGTAGCAGGAGCCAGTTTGCTTGGGCATTTATGCTAAAGGCACTCTTGGAAGGCGCTGCAGCATGTACCTTCTTTTTAAAAGGTCAGCCTAAATTAGCCCAGGCGATTATTTCAGGATACCTTAATTTTGGTAAGACCAAGAAGCATCGGAAAAACCAAAGCCATTCGAAAAGGATGGCTTCAAGTTTGGGTCCAATTAAAATTCTTGCAGTGCCTACACTATTGCGTAGGGTTAAGAAATTTACTGAGCTTTAGTCAAATAAAGCAGGGTGATTTTTTTTCCTAAAGTAGGTTCTAATCTTCATCATCATTGCCAGGGAAACGTAAAGCACCACTGGAGATCCAAGCGTAACGAATGAAGTATAAATGAAAAATAAGCGAATGCTGTCGATCGGAAAATGTAATCGCTCTCCTAGTCGGGAACACACACCGAATGCGTGTTCTTCAAAAAATAGTTTTATTTTTTCCATGGTTGGGGCAGAATGGATTCAAACAAAGGTATTAAAAAAAGCAAGTAATAGGCAAACTCGCTTGATAATCAGATTGTTTTATGCTGTCCTTTATTTTTTTTTACTCGTAGAACCGCTAGTTGCTCAGCAGCCCAAGCAATCCACTAGTACCTATTTAAAGAATGCCAGGGTTATTCCCGATATACTTCAGGTGCATGGTGATTCAGTCCGGTTTGAAGTTTCTGGTTCTATACCTGCTACTTCGGGGGTTTTCTCCAAGACTCGCCGGCTCTTATTGTCCTTACGAAGTGACGAATTCTATTTGGATTTGGGAGCTATAGATTTAAAAGAAAGAAATGGAAAAATCAGTTTCAATGAAATGGTTGCTTTTTCATTTTCTCCTTGGATGGAGGGGGCAAGTTTGGAGCTTGGATACGTAGAAGGTCGGGAGCTTGCATCTCTTGAAACCAAAGTATTGGCAAAGGGAATTAAGGCTCCCCAGTTCCTGGTTCGTTTAGGGCAGCCCCGTCCAGGTGAACGCACCCCTGTGATTGGAAAGTTTGACTTTGAAGAAAAGCAACCACAGGATAGGCGATCAGTAACACAGGTCTATTTCTTTACCTTTGCAGTGGGAAAGTCCGAATGGATGCTCGGGTCAGAAAATGAGCGAGTACTGGATGAAATGGCTCTTTTTTTAGAACAGAATTCCGACATAGAATCAATAAGGGTCACTGGCCTACAATCCCCCGAGCTGTTAGAGGGTCGCTCAAGCCAATTGGGTTATCTACGAGCTGAAACAATTGGACAAAAGTTGCAACAATTTTTTCCAGAAATCTCCAGTGATCAACTTAAAATTGACTCTAGGTGGAATGATTGGTTTGATTTTAGATTATTTGTAGCAGCGGATTCAAATCTTTCGGAAGCACAAAAGTCCGTTTATTTCGAAATCCTTAGCAAGCAAGGATCCTATTTTGATCAAGTTGCTCAATTAAATGCAATGCCAGGTTTTGAAGAAGTAGCCGCTCAAATTTATCCCAAATTACGCGCAGTGAAAGTAGAGGTCACCGCCATGCCCGCATCAGGGATAACAAAAAATCAAAAAGCCTATTTACAAGAAGTAAGTCATCCTAATGCAAAAAATCAATGGACTTACGAAGAATGGGTAGAAGTAGCAGCTACCTGTCCTCACCTTGACGAAAAATTGTGGGTATTATCTTCGATGTGGCGCTGGTATCAGGAGTCGAGCGTTTTGAGTAACCTTGCTGTGGTGCGGATGCGACAAAGTCAAGCAGTACACGATTTAGGATCTAAAGAAATCTTGTGGGAAGAAGCAGCTCGACTATTGGCTGAAGCAAATCGACTGCAAGAGGATCCGTTGACCTTATACAATCTTGGACAGTTGCTTGCCCTTCAAGGATCCTATTGGGAAGCTTATAAGGTACTTTCAAAAGCTTCTGTGCTTGCAAAATCAACTCCCAAATTGGTCTCAACCATAGATTTATTGAGGGCTGCCCTAGATATCCGAAGGGGAGATTACAAATTGGCGCTACTCCGTTTTGGAAATGCAAGCAAAGACGCGGATGATTTATTTAACCAGGGACTTGCTAATTTTTTAGTTGGCGATTATGCCTCGGCAAATTTATCTTTTGAATCTGCTGTGCTTGCGGATAGGGAGTCGGGATACGGTTATTATGGACTTGCTATGGTTGCGTTGGAACTGGGTCAATTGGAATCTATGAGTTTTTACCTCGAAAAGGCCATGGTAGTTAATCCCTTCTTACGCGCTAAAGCAAAAATAGATCCGGAATTTGGCTTGTTTTTCCAATTGGATTGAAATAATAAGTTCAAATAAGAAAACCTTATCTGTTGCGTTTGATCGGGATAATTTAATTTTTCCTCCAAGGGTGTTAAGCTAGTGTGATGCAAGGGCGCTACTCATTTTATTTTTAATATTATCATAGGAGTTATTGCTAGTGAAATAATGGGTAATCGGCATCTAGGCATATTTTTTTTTCCTGATTTCAAATTTTATTTGGCACAGATAATTTGTTTTTTCTTTAAGATTATTTAACATTGGAGGTCAAGAATAGATTAACTAACCCGAAAAAAGAGCCTATGTGTAAAATTACTTAGACAATTCCTTCTCTCACCTAGCATCGACCGATGTCAAACCTATCGGTTTTTTTAGTTCGCAGGTCATTTGACCAGGTATAGGCGCAATAGAATCCTTAAAAAAAAAATTGGACGTTCTATTGCAATTATTTTAAGAATAATCGCAAACGATTGCATTTTCAATTAACAAACAAGTTATTGAGATTAATCTTGTTACCCAATCTATCTATGTTTATGAAAAATGTTTACAAATTCCTAAGTGTGTGCCTCACACTCTTGGTACTTACTGTCTCGGCTGCCTATGCGCAGAAAACAGTGACAGGTACAGTCCTTGATGAATATGGCATGGGCCTTCCGGGAGTATCTATCCTTGTTAAAGGAACGACAAACGGAACTGCCACTGACATTGACGGTAAATATTCCCTCAATGTCCCAAATGACCAAGCTACCTTGGTTTTCTCTTTTATCGGCTACACTACTGTTGAACAAGTAGTAGGTGCTCGAAGTGTGGTGGATCTCACCATGAATCCCGATGAAAGAACACTTACTGAACTCGTAGTAACTGGTTACTCTATCGATTCAAGAAGAGAAACCACAGGTGCTATTTCGACAGTTAGTCCAAAGGATTTGACTGTAATTCCAACTGGTAACATCGAGCAGACCCTTCAAGGTCGTGTTTCAGGTGTAACAGTCATCACCAACGGTCAGCCAGGTACTTCTTCCATTATTCGTGTACGTGGTTTCGGTGCCTTCGGGGGTAACGAGCCTTTGTATATTGTTGATGGATTGCCTACTGGATCTACAGATTTCTTGAATCCTGACGACATCGAGTCCACTACCGTATTGAAAGATGCTGCTGCAGCTTCCATTTACGGAGCTCGTGCCGCAAACGGTGTTATCGTCTATACTACTAAGCGTGGTGCTAGAGATAAGAAGCTACGTGTAGATTACAACGGTATGTATGGGGTGACTGACCCAGGAACTGGTTTGGATATGGCTAGCCCTCAGGGGTATGCAGATTTTACTTGGTTGGCAGAGAAAAACACTGCAGCTCTTCAAAATCGTGCTCCAGCCTATGGACATCCACAGTTTGGCACAGGTGCTACACCAGTAATGCCGTATTATTTAAGTTTAATTACAAAAAATCCTACTACGGGCGCTTATGGAGTATTATCTGGTCAGCCAGGTCCTCTATCTCAAGCACAAATCGATCAGCAGCGCGAGTGGTATAACGTGGATCCTTCAGCAGGAACTGTTCGTCAATTAACAAGAGCAATGACAGGTGAAGGAACCGATTGGTATGCTGCTTTAACCCGTATGGCTCCTTTGAATAGACACTCTTTGGGCTTCAATGGGGGCTCTGAAACGTCTAGATTCTACATTGGCTTGGGTGTGCAGGAGCAAGCAGGAATCATGATTGGCAACAATTTTAAAAGATATTCTTTGCGTGCCAATTCTGAATTTGATGTTACCAACAGAATCCGTGTTGGTCAAAACTTCCAAGCAACTTACCGTCAGGTATTGGGTCAGCAAGGTGGTACTGGAGGACGTGGTGTATCTGATGATGAGAACGACATCTTGCAAGCCTTCCGTATGCCATCAATCATCCCAGTATACGATGAGTTTGGGGGCTATGCAGGAACAGCTTCAAGAGGTTTTAACAATCCACGAAATCCAGTTGCCAACCGAGACGGTCAGGACAACAACAGAAACTTCAA
>JALRIY010000379.1 GCA_023255285.1 Algoriphagus sp. | reverse complement strand
GTTGTTCCGATCTGGGAGAGAATAAAATTACGGTAACGGCCAAAGATGCTTCTGGGAATACGTCCACCGCTGAAGTGACCGTAGTTGTAGTGGATGAGGTTAAACCTACCTTGAAAGCTAAGACCAGTTACACGATCAAGCTCGATGGATCAGGTACGGCTACCTTGAAGTGGGAGGATATCGATGAGGGCAGCAGCGACAATTGTGGCATTAGCCAACGAACCCTCTCCAAAACAGAGTTTTCCCGCAAAGAAGGAGGTGATAACAAGGTCACTTACACGGTCACTGATGCTAGCGGGAATACCAGCAGCACCGAGATTACGGTGCGGGTAGATGTTGTGCTTTCAGCACCGGAGCGGGCCAACAAAGGCAATTCTATAAAAGCTTACCCCAACCCAGTAAACGATTACTTGTACCTGGAATTTACCGAAGGTATGCGTAGCGATGCTGTCCGAGGATCCACGTTGGTGGATGCATCCGGAAGGGTAATCGGAGCGATTGTCTTGGAGGAAGTAGGCAATGGACAGCTTGGCTTCTCTACCCAAGAGCTGAAGGCAGGAATGTATTTTCTACGACTCAGCACGCGCGACACCTTACACTTGATCAAGTTCACTGTAATCCATTAATCGATGAAGAAGCAATTTCCCTTAGTACTAGTGCTCATACTAGTGGCGATCACCTCCTGTGGAGAAAAGAAGGAGGACCCACCTGCCCCACCAGAAAAGACCCCAGCGGAGCTGGCAATAGAAAAGTTGGCTGGTACACAGGGGATAAGCTATGTATTGGGAACATCGGGCTATGTGAAGCGAAACCAAGTGGATGAGAGTGCGTATTATCCAGGATTTACTTTTCGTTTGCAGGGGACAGACAAGACCTATACCACGAGCGGAGCCTCGGACTTGTTTGAGGCGAGTGGGAGCTGGGAGTTTGTGGGTGCCAACTACGATAAGATCCGACTCAATGGGAGCAAGCCTGCCTCAAATGTAGAGATCTCCTACACCAAAACTGGGCAAGAGCTGGTGCTGACCTTTGCAGTACCTACCCCAGCAGGAGGGAAGGTGACAGCGCTTATTGGGAATTATGAGGTCAAGCTATCAGGGGGTTGAACAAGGAGTGGAGTAAAGAGTAGCGTGCATGTT
>JALRIY010000378.1 GCA_023255285.1 Algoriphagus sp. | reverse complement strand
AGTACGGAGCACCTGGAAGCGTCATTAAAATTGCCAAAGCCTGCTTGTATTTTGCAGAATCCTGTTTCAAATCATTCAATAAGCGTGGCTGATCGTGATTTGAAGAAAAGGTAGCATCGATAAAATCAGGCGTGATGCCTTGGTAAAAATCAAGCACGTCCTTTTGTTTTTGGTAGAGTAACTGACCATTTTCTGTATTTAAAGCCTCAATCATCGTGTAGTGAAAGTCAAAATTGAATAGCGCTGGCAGTCCTGGCAAATAAGGGGCTACGACCTCTTTTCGATCATACACCTCACCTACCAAATATACATCTGGCTTGATGGCTTCCATTTCTCGACGAAACTCTTTCCAAAAGGCATGGTTATCCAAAGGACGATCATCTGGAAAAATATGCTTAGCAGCGTCTAATCGAAATCCATCCACCCCAATTTCTTCTAACCAAAATCTGCCAATCGAAACGATTTCTTCACGTACCTGGGGTGAATCAAAGTTGAGATCAGGCATCCCTCCCCAAAAAAATCCATAATAGTAATCTTGGCCTTGCCCGGGATCATGCCATTGGCGAATGTTGTCCGAGTCTAGTGTGACCGTTTTCTTATTCAAATAGGTAGCAATGGTATCTTTTTGCGCCCAAACATAATAGTCTCGGAAAGAATTACCTCTTCCTGATTTAGACGCTTGAAACCAGGGGTGCTCTGTAGACGTGTGGTTGATGATCATATCGATAACCACCTTGATCTCACGAGCATGTGCCTCTTCTAGTAGTCGCTTGAAATCAGCCATTGTCCCATAATCCGGATGCACCGCCTTGTAATCCGTCACATCGTATTTGTGGTAAGTCGGCGAAGGCATAATGGGCATAAACCAGATCGCATTGGCGCCCAATTCCTTGATGTAATCCAATTTCTCAGTGACTCCATTGAAATCACCAATCCCATCTCCATTGGAATCGTTAAATGATTGCACAAAAATTTCATAAGTCACACCTGCCTTGGGCCAGTAGTTTTTGGCCTGTGGGCCATTTACCTGTCCTAGTGCTAGCTGGAATATAACTACAATGAAAATTGGGGTTATAACAAATTTTTTCATGGTCTTTTTGTCCAAAGAAAAAGTCACCTCTTCAAGTGACTTTTTCAAAATTTAAGG
>JALRIY010000377.1 GCA_023255285.1 Algoriphagus sp. | reverse complement strand
GGATGTTTAGTGGGACAAAAGATTTTACACTCACCGTGGAAGAATACACCGAGCTTGAACGCATTGTGAGTGGCTTCAGAGCACACCAAGTGGCACAACAAATTCAAACAAACCCCTTGGATAACGTTGTACAGGACTCATCTGGTAACGTTGGGATTGGGACGGCGAGTCCGGATGTTAAACTTGAAATTCAAGATGCCTCTAATCGGAACCCAACACTTGTGAAACTTACATGTCTAACTCCACCAGCTGGTACAGGAAATGAATCAAATACAGCAATTCAATTACTTGGAACGAGTGGTTCAACTTATGGAGGTTATATAGAAGGTTATTTAGCACAGAGTGTAGGTACCGGTTTAAAATTGGGTACCATTGATGGGAGTGCATCAAAAAATGAGTGGATGCGTATTACAAGTGACGGCAACGTCGGGATTGGGACGGGGAGTCCATTAAATATTCTTCATTTGTCGAGTGACAATACCACACTAGATGCTTCCGATTCAGCTACATTCAATCAATATTCACTCATTATACATAATACTCGAGGTGGTAATTCATTAAACACTGAATTGGGTTTGTGTTTCAATCATTATGATACTGCTTACCCGTCCGCATCGGGAACTCCTGGTGCGGCGATAACACACGAGCGTACAGGCGCATGGTCAAAGGGTAAATTACATTTCAAAACCAAGTCGGTAAATACCGAATCCGGTTCATGTGATACTCGTATGACCATTGATGAAGACGGCAACGTCGGTATTGGGACGGTGAGTCCTTCCTCAAAACTCACTGTTTTTGGACCAGACCAGGTGGATTCATTTGATGCCCAGTGTGCAATCGCGTCTAGTTCTACGACGGGTGCAATAAATGGTGGGGGTGTTTTGGTGTTTCAGGGATACGATGGCGCAAATCAAAGAGGGTTCGCGACCGTGGGTGGTCTCAAAGAAAATGGTACATCTGGAAACTATGCCTCATATTTGAGGTTTTCTACAAGAACGCATGGTGTGAGTTCTATAACCGAACGAATGCGTATTACAAGTACTGGCAACGTCGGGATTGGGACGAACAGTCCTGGGTACAAGTTGGACGTCAATGGAGACATAGGCATATCGGGAAGAGCTATATTTCCGACGCTTCGTTGGGATGTAGACT
>JALRIY010000376.1 GCA_023255285.1 Algoriphagus sp. | reverse complement strand
CCTTCGGGGACTGGGGACGAATGGGTAGCCCTGAACAGGTGAACAACGCTTCAGCAATGGCTGAGTATGCATCTAATCACCCTTTAGATTTCATCGTAAGTACCGGTGACAATTTTTATGACAACGGGGTTTCATCTGTTCATGACGAGCATTGGGTTTCCTCTTTTGAGGACGTTTATGATCAGCCAAGTCTCCAAGTGCCTTGGTATGTAGTACTCGGAAATCACGATTACAGGGGGAATGTAGACGCACAGCTTGCCTATCGTTCTCCAAACAATGACCGGTGGAATTTACCGGGTAGGCATTACCTGAAAAATTTTTATTCTAATGGGATAAAAGTTGCATTACTCGTCCTCGACACATCCCCTACGGAGGACACTTACTATGAAGAGGAAAAGTATAAGAACGTTTGGTCACAAGACACTTCTTCACAAAAGAAATGGGCAGGAGCGGTCCTAGATACCTTAAAAGCAGATTACATTTTTGTTGCAGGCCACCATCCTCTTTATTCAGGTGGAAAACGACAGGGTGAAACCTTCTCCCAATTGCACCATTGGGAACCACTCTTTAGAAAATACCATGTCTCCGCGTACTTATGTGGCCATGAGCACGATTTACAATACCATGAAGCAGATTTTGGCAGCTCAGGGACTTTGGTACACATCGTAACAGGAGCTGGTAGTGAAATTAGGCCGACAGGATACATTCGAGAAGAGACTTACCAATCTTCAAATGTGAAGAGCCGCTTTGCAACCGCCAAGAATGGATTTACCATAATTGAATGTGGTTTAAAATCTGCTCGGATAGAACTTTTCGCAAATTCTGAACTCGTATTCACAGATTCTATTCCGTCCTTTAACTATGAAGCAAATTGATCCGCAACTCGTATTAAATACCTTCTGTCAAGAACATGGTGGTACGTACGAAGAAATTCTTTCCAAAATTGATTGGGACGATATACATTCTCCAGAATTACAAATAGCTGATGAATTGATGAAAATGGTCTTCAGTGCCATTGTGAATTCTGGTTTTCTTGAAGGACACGTCCAAGTGGTTGACTGGGAAGATCAGGATAAACAAGCTTTGTTATTGGACTTTACCTACTTGAATGGAATCGGCTTTGATTTAATCCCTGAGGATGATGAGAACTAATTGATCCGTATG
>JALRIY010000375.1 GCA_023255285.1 Algoriphagus sp. | reverse complement strand
GAAAACCTAAAAAATTGCTAGCAACTAGCTGAACCGATCGATCAGTCAAGTCCACCGCGTACTGGGTCAAGCTGCCATTTTGAGCGGCTACCAAGAGCTGATCTTTTCCTTGGTACCCATACAAGGTCAGCTGATCTCCAGTCCTTAAGGATAGTCCCGTTAGGGCAAATTCTTTCCAGTTTTCTTCTTCGCGCCTGAGCAAAACAGGAATCGGTACCCCGGTGTTGTTGACACGTGTTCCTAGCACTAGCAAGTACTTTTCCTTTGAAACGGAGGTGTAGTCCAACAGGGTCAAATCCAAAAGATTAAGCACGGAAAGCCCCATATAATCTTCTTCCACCAGTTCCAGTTGCGTTCCAGAGTACCGCATTCGGTAGGCTTGACCCAGGACTTTTGCTCCCTTTTTTCCATTGGCAGTCACTAGGAGTTCGCCTGAAAAGGAAGTCCCACTAAAAAATGGACGTGTATTTTCCCCTAAATCCAGTACTTGATTCTGGAGAATGGGAAGTATTTTGCCTGTACCCTTTTCCAATCGGACGATAGATTGAGCAAAATCAACTCCGAAAGGTGCCGCGGTTTCGTTTGTATTCAAACTTACAACCAGGGATTCCTCCAAATACTGTCCTGCATGGAAGCGAGGAAACTCGGGCAAAGACCCGAACCCAGGTAGCTCCTTAGAAAAGGAGGCGAATTTCGGGTTACTGCTAGTGCCCTCGTTGGGTAAAAAATAAAGGGTAGTGCATTCCTCACGTCCCATGAGCAGGTCTGGGATACCGTCACCCGTAAAATCTCGGTACAACAAACTATGCCCCCCTGCATGCTGTACTCGGGCTTGTTCTAAAGGAGAAGCGGGGGTAGCGAGAGTCCTTCCGTCGCAGGTCAACCCGAAACTAATCTGCCCACAACCGCAAAACTCAAAGCCTCCCCAATGCCGAACCGGAAAAGCAAAGCCATCGATATCCGGACTACCCTTGCGTTCAATGGAGGTATTACGGTAGTATTCCAGGTAGTCCCCGACGGCAAAATTGAAAAGAAGCAAGTCCAAATCCCCATCTCCATCCAAGTCTTGGAGGAGGGGCGTGTCCAGATTATTGGCAGGAATATTATTGGCTCCCTCCAAGCGCAAGAAATTTTGAGCCAAGGTCCAGGAAATCTGACTTCCCGAG
>JALRIY010000374.1 GCA_023255285.1 Algoriphagus sp. | reverse complement strand
GGTAACAATCCGGAAGGAAGGGAATTGAGCTTTTCGAGCACGCGGGAACGGCTCCAGTAAAACTCGATGTCTTCTTCAAAAATGATGTAAATGCTTGAAAATCCGAAAGCAGAGTTGGAGCGCACGCTCTTCACGCCGGGCAAGCCAAGCAAGGAGGTTGTTAGGGGATAGGTGATTTGATCCTCTACGTCTTGTGGGGAGCGTCCCATCCATTCGGTGAACACAATCTGCTGGTTTTCTCCGATGTCAGGAATGGCATCTACCGATACTGGGTCCCGGGGAAAATTCCCTAAATCCCAGTTAAAAGGAGCAGTAGCAAATCCCCAACCTACAAACAGTAGGAAAAAGAGGACTGTAATGAGCTTATTTTCAAGAAAATACTTGATGAGTCGATTGATCATAATTCAAGGAGGATAAATGAAAGAGTCCCTAGGCAAAAAGCGAAAGGAGATTCATACAAAGCTTGCTGGAAACAAGCTTTCCTTAGAATTAAATCAAAAAGGACTGGTAAAGTAGTTGAAAATCCCGTTTAGGAATTGGTGGACTGTATTCAGTTTGGAAATCTACCTCCTGATTATTCAAAAAGTCTGCTTCACAAATAAAAGCTTTAAAAAAAGGAAGAATAAAAGAAGGATTGAGTTGGAATTCAACCTGGCTAATCTGAAAATCATCATCCACTTGAAGATGCTGGATTTTATTTTCGCAGCAACTTGATGGATCTTCTGAAGTTGAATCCTTGATTGGAACTTCCATTCCACAATCCAAGTGCTCCTTACCAAAACCTATTTTAGAATCCATCTCGTGCCCCATACACCAATGCGTAGTCTTTGCCACTCCCACGGTGGAAAAAAGCAATAGAAACGCTAAAAGAATGGATAAACTCGATTTCATACGACAAACATACGGATAAATTGAATTAATTGTTTCACCTATATTTGTTTTTCATCTTGCTTAAGTTATTGAAAATGAATTCGGTGCAGGGAAAATTAAATTGAAGTTGCTATAAATCCAGCCTTCAGTACTGCCTTTCTGATGTCCTCAGGGGCTAGCAATTCGGTTTCCACAGTGAGTGTTCGGCTCGGGTCCTGTAAGTCCACCTGCCAGGTATGAATACCGACCTGCTCGTTTAGTTTCGGACTTACTTTGGACAAGCAATTGCTACATTGAATATT
>JALRIY010000373.1 GCA_023255285.1 Algoriphagus sp. | reverse complement strand
TACGATGGTATTTCCTATCCGGAATTTATCCAAATTGACTAGCTCTAGGATGCGTACCTTCAGCAATTCCAGGTTCTCCTTATTCCCAGCAGAGATGAACAGCATGTCAGGATACCTTGAGGCTAAATCCTTTACTATATTTTCTTTAGCTGCATCCAGCTTATTTCCCACTTTAAGGTAAGGAACCCCTAGATCATCTAATTTATTCAGGTCCTGATGCACTTCAACCAGGTCAGTAGCACTTAAATCAAAAAGATACAGAATCAGGGAGGCAGTACGCATTTTTTCTTGGGTCCGACTCACGCCAATGGCTTCGATGGTGTCAGTCGTTTCCCGTAATCCTGCGGTATCGATAAATCGGAAGATCACCCCACCCAAACTCAGCTCGTCTTCAATAAAGTCTCGCGTCGTGCCTGCAATATCGGAGACGATTGCCTTTTCCTCGTTAAGCAGCGCATTCAATAGGGTGGACTTTCCTGCATTGGGCTTGCCGGCAATCACCGTGGGCACTCCGTTTTTGATCACATTACCCAAGTCAAAACTCAAAATTAGTTCTTCTACTAGCCGAAGGATGCGTTCCACGAGTTGGCGCAGTCCATCTCGACTGACAAATTCCACATCTTCTTCGGAGAAGTCGAGTTCCAGCTCAATCATCGAAGCAAAGTGAATCAGCTGATTGCGGAGCTCTTGAATTTCGGAACTGAAGCCTCCACGCATCTGATTGAGTGCGGCTTGGTGGCTACTCTCGGAGTCAGAGTGAATCAGATCTGCTACGGCTTCGGCTTGGGCAAGGTCAAACTGCCCATTTAGGAAAGCACGCTGCGTAAATTCCCCAGGCTTGGCCAAGCGAACACCCTTTCGCACAAACAGTTTCAGTACCTGATTGACGATATAGGAAGAACCATGTGTAGAGATCTCTACTACATTCTCCTTGGTAAAGGAGCGAGGACTTTTGAATAAGGATACGATTACCTCGTCGATGATCTTTGCGCCATCACGAATGGTTCCCAGATGGATGGTATGGGAGGCTTGCTCCTCTAGATTTTTCCCAAAAAAAACCTCGTTGCATACACGAATGGCATCCTTCCCTGAAATACGAATTACGGCAATAGCACCTACACCCTGAGGGGTAGCTAAGGCAATAATGGTATCCTCGCGCTCCGATAGAGAGAAACTCATGGGGTCTT
>JALRIY010000372.1 GCA_023255285.1 Algoriphagus sp. | reverse complement strand
GTGTATCTGGTTAAAACCATTTAAAACCGATGTCTTTGGGTCTCGTCCCATTCTAGCCGTACCCATTTCATGTACTCCATATCCAGGAGGGTGGTTGTTATCAAAACCCATTACCTCTTTTAGGCCTGATTTTTCTAGCATTTCTACGGCATCTTCTTGTATTTGCTTGTTTATTGCCTTTTCATTGGCTTTAAACTCTGCGTCTATAGACAAGGTAGGTTGTCCCCATTTGTCTAAGACCTCTTTGTTTAAATACACCTGATTTTCATGGTAGGGCAGACATTCCGCAAATCCAGTGATAAAAAATTCCCAAGGTCCTGGTTTTAAGATGCTATCCTTGTAATCCGCACCAAATGATTCAATATTGGCAGGATTACCACCACGGAATCCAGCCCCTTGGTATCCAAAACCACGAAGAAACTTATCCGTTTTGGATTTTTCATCGATGTTCACATACCTAGGAATGTAAATTCCATTGGGTCTTCTCCCTTTGTAATATTCATCCTCAAATCCATCTACTTTTCCCGTGGCACCTACTCTATAGGTATGGTCCATCAGGTTATGTCCAAGCTCTCCGCTATCATTCCCTAAACCATTTTCAAATCGGTTTGAAGTTGAATTTAATAATATCTGCGTAGTGCCTAAAGTGGAAGCATTTACAAATATGATTTTAGCTGAATATTCGATATCCTCATTTGTTTCAGAATCAATTATACGTACTCCTGTAGCCTTGCCTTTCTGTTCGTCATAAATGATAGATTGTACAATTGAATACGGTCTGATGGTTAAATTGCCCGTAGCATCCGCTGCGGGCAGGGTCACTGCATTACTGCTGAAATAAGCTCCAAAGGGGCATCCCCTACTGCATCTGTTTCTATTTTGGCATTTTCCTCTACCATTGAGTGGTTCGGTCAGGTGTGCAACCCTACCAATAATCATATTTCTTCCAACGAAGTCCTTTTCTATTCGTTCTTTCACGTGCTTTTCCACACAATTCAACTCCATGGGAGGAAGAAAATGGCTATCCGGTAATTGTGGTAAACCAAGAGCCTCTCCACTAATCCCGGCAAATTTTTCTACATAGGTGTACCAAGGCGCTATATCCTTGTAACGTATTGGCCAGTCCACACCGTAGCCGTCTTTGGCATTGGCTTCAAAATCCAAATCACTCCATCTATAGGTTTGCTTTCCCCACAGCAAGGATTT
>JALRIY010000371.1 GCA_023255285.1 Algoriphagus sp. | reverse complement strand
CATTTCCCAGTGCGCAGCAAGACCTTCCCGCTGACCATGACCTCCAATTGCCACCAGTATACCCCGATCGTGCATTTCTTTACCTATCTTGACCACATTGAAATGGTTGTAGTGGTGTGCAGGTGCCATCATTCGTCGCATCGATCGAGGTGCAAGAATATCCTGGGGTACAAACTTGCTTAATTTCGGATGTTTCCAAACCTCTGTTTTTTCATACCAATAGTGTTCCCCAGAAATCCCCCCAAAGGAAACCACTAGCGTGGGAATGGAGGCAGCTTGGGTATGGCTCCAAAACTGATACACATCTTCATACAGCTTTTCTAAAGCTACCGAGTGCTCTATGGAGGAGGCTCCATCCGCAATTTTCCCTAGATCTTGCTGAAGCAATGCCCCTCCTTCTGAGAGCACCATCATTTCATATTCCGCTGCAGCTTCAATAATTTGCTGGTATTGCTCTCTTCTGGGATGGTGGTGCATCTTTACAGCAAATGCACCCACGCGCTTCAACCTATCCATATGAAAGCGTGCATCGTCTATTCCGTTGACAAGGGCGGTATGCCCTGGCTCGTACGCACCATACAGGGACATTCCTGTTGAAAAAATCCGCGGAGCGAGGATGTTTCCAGCTTTTTGCATTTCTGCCGCCCCAAAAACTTCCTCCGTAAAGGTGTTTGGGTTAAATACCGTGGTGACTCCAAAGGCTAGCGTGCCATAAGCACTCCAGTTTTGTTGGGGAACAATGCCGTTGGTTCCATTGGGCTGATGGGCGTGCGTATCTATGATCCCTGGAATAACAGTTTTCCCTTTGAGATCGATACGGGTGGCATGAGCCGGAATGGGTACCGCTCCCTTTTTTCCAACACCTACGATGTGATTGCCTTCAATAAGGACTACGCCATCTTCTATTACTCCCTCCGCTTCCATGGTCACCACGCGTCCCCCTACCAGGGCCAATACCCCAGTTGGTTTGGGTACAGGCTGCGAAAAGCTGATGTAGGTTTCCTTGATTTTTTCCTGGTTTTGGGAGGAAGTACTGTAAAGAGTTGGTCCCAGATTCCAGTGGATTTCGTTGGTTAGCTGACTGAAGCTAATGTTTGTTCCCGCTAAAATGGAGTGTGTTTTTACCTGAGGCAACGAATCTGCATGTGTAATGACTATCGGCCTATCTGATTCCATAAAAGGAAGGCTTTTGACCCGATAATGCTCCACAAAAGCTAGTTCTTTAC
>JALRIY010000370.1 GCA_023255285.1 Algoriphagus sp. | reverse complement strand
TTGGGCCTTGGTGGAAGTGGATACCATAGATCAGGTTCCTGATGGGATGGAACCCTTCCTAATCCCCCGTGGATCTTATGCAGTTTTTACGTTCAAAGGAAGTAGTAAGGAGGTTACTGATTTTTTTCAGTTCATTTATACAACATGGCTGCCTTCCTCCGGCTATGTTCTAGACCAACGACCCCATTTTGAAATCCTAGGGGCGCGCTACAAAAACGAGGACCCTGAATCAGAGGAAGAAATTTGGATTCCGGTAATTCAAAAATAAACTACCCAATCGGGTGGTAAGCCGCAACTCCAAGGTCTTAACGAGTTTTTCTTCCCTTAAATCCAGCTAAAAGTGTAAATCTAGGTTCACTGGAACTAGTGGGTCCCTAAATGCAGGTAACTAGGAGTAGCCAAGAAGTTTTGGATGCCAATCCTTCTGTATACCCAAGCCTTGCCAAAATTACGATGAGAAAAGTTGCGGTTTACATGCCACTATGGCCTTGGTGAGAGACGCCAGCCTGAAGGTCCTAGGATGCAAAACTGTGAATGACCTTGCTAAACCAGGATAGGCTGTCCCAAATGAAATGCCTCCAAAAGGCTAGACTCTTTTTCAGGGTATTTCAAATCCAGAAGGTTTTTTTATATTACTAGACATTTATCATAATTTATTCCTATTATGAGCAAAATCACGCGCCGAGATTTTTTCCAACATGCAGGCATAGTCACAGTCGGAGGCATCGCCCTTAGCAGCACCTTACCTGAACTTGTATCAACTCCCGCCCAAGCACAATCGAATCCAACGTCACCCACCGTTTTTGAAAATGTACTCGGAGAGTATGGACCTTGGGTGGATAAAATGATGGGGGATGCCCCTGCCAAACTTTCTTTTCTTCGAGATGAATTCAATCCTATTGAAATTGACAGCTGGCGAAAAAAAGCAAGGTTGCGACTACTAGACTGCCTAGCGATGCCCGACTCAGACGGAGTCCCTAAAGCCCAAGTCTTGCAAGAGGTAGAATTCGAAGGATTGACTATCCAACACTTGCAGTGGAACTTGCCTTATGGCCCACCGACGAACGCGATGTTTCTCAAGCCTTCCAATGCCAAAGGTAAACTACCGGCGATCCTTGCGATGCACGATCACTCAGGAAAAAAGTATTATGGGCACCAGAAGATTAGCCGTGCTAGCAGTGAAGTAGATCCACTCCACAAGCAACACGTGGACGAATACTACGGAGGTGTCTGGT
>JALRIY010000036.1 GCA_023255285.1 Algoriphagus sp. | reverse complement strand
TGGCTACCGCTTTTTCAGGTTGGCCTATTGGGCTGTTTGTTTTGCTACTTCTACCCATTTCTTTGAGCTTGGCCAAAAAATTTGCTGTAACCTAAGCAAAAAAAATTCAATTTCTTTTACATCTTGCTTACCTAGAAAAATTACCCCCTCCCCTAATGCGCACGATTTTACAACAATCTTTCTCGGTACCCTTTCGTTATCCGGTTGCGTTCACAGAGAATTTGTTTGCGACAAGTCAACCCATGTTTGTCGAGACTTTTCCAGAAGGTCAGCTAGCTCGGGTATTTTTTGTGTTGGACTCAGGTGTAGTGACGCATCATCCTGAATTAATTTCTCAAATCAAAGTCTATATCGCTGCCCACTCCTCCCAGTTAGCATTGGTAGGCGAGCCGCTAGTGGTAGCTGGGGGTGAAGCCTGTAAAAACAATCCGGAAGCCTATCAGCAAGTAGTGGAGGCAACCAACAGTTTTGGAATAGATCGTCATTCTTACCTGGTGGCCTTGGGAGGAGGGGCAGTCCTCGACATGGTGGGCTTTGCAGCAGCAATTTCTCATCGGGGGATTCGACTGGTCCGTATCCCTACAACAGTTTTATCCCAAAATGATTCTGCCGTAGGGGTCAAAAATAGTATCAATGCTTTCGGGAAGAAAAATTACCTGGGGACCTTTACCCCTCCCTTTGCGGTTCTCAATGACTTTACCTTTTTGGAAAGTTTGGAAGACCGAGATTGGAGATCCGGGATTTCGGAGGCAGTCAAAGTAGCACTGATTAAGGATCTGGATTTTTTTGAGTGGCTAGAAAAAGAAGCTGCAGCGCTTGCAAGGCGGGAGATGGAACCCATGAAAACGCATATTATCCGTAGTGCACAGCACCATATGACGCATATTGCTGGTGCAGATCCCTTTGAATTTGGCTCAAGTAGGCCCTTAGATTTTGGACATTGGGCAGCGCACAAATTGGAGAAACTAAGTGACTTTCGAATTCGGCATGGAGAAGCGGTAGCCATAGGAATTGCCCTGGATTCAGCGTACTCCTATTTGCAGGGACGAATTGATAAAGCAGATTTAATTCGTATTTTTAAGTTGTTTCATACTTTGGGGCTTGCCTTGTATGCATCCGAACTTCATGAAGAGGCCTTGCTTCAGGGGCTTAAGGAATTTCAGGAGCATTTGGGTGGAAGGCTCACGATTATGGTACTAGATAAGTTAGGAAAAGGAGTGGAAGTGCATGAAATGGATCCGGAATTGATTGGGAAAGCATTACAACTTTTACAATTCTGGGAAGAACAAAAAACCATTTAAAATCAAGCCGGAGGTTGCCTATGAAGATTAAAAATCTACACGTAAGCTATTGCAGCAACATCCATGCAGGAGAAAGTTGGGAAGCAACTTTTCGGAACCTGAAAATATATATACCTGAAGTTAAGAAGCGCCTAGACCACAACGAGCCATTTGGAATCGGCCTTAGACTTTCCCATGAGGCTTCCTTAGTATTGGAACGTCCAAGCTGTATGCAAGAATTTCAGGAATGGTTGAAAAAGAGCAATGCCTACGTTTACACCTTGAATTGCTTCCCTTATGGTGGATTTCATCGAACAAAAGTAAAGGAACAGGTCCACGCCCCAGATTGGACGACCAAAGAGCGGCTGGAGTATACAAGTCGTTGTTTTCGGATTTTAGCTCAACTTCTTCCTGAAGGGATGGATGGAGGAATATCTACCTCCCCCTTGTCGTATAGGTACTGGTTTGACTCAGAGCTGGAGAAACAAGAAGCCCGTGAAAAAGCAACCCTACACCTGATGGATATAGTAGAAGAGTTGGTTCGTATCCGTCGTGAAACGGGTAAATTTCTTCACTTAGATCTAGAGCCAGAACCGGATGGGCTAATTGAAAATTCAGAAGAGCTGATTCATTATTTTAAAAAAGAGTTGGTTGCAAAAGGAAAAAAAATAATTGCAAAACGACTGTTTCCGGAGGAAAGTACCAGTCATTTAAAGTGGCGCCAATCAGAAGGATTGATTTTAGAACATTTGCAAGTTTGCTACGACGTATGTCATTTTGCAATTGGTTACGAAAACCCCAAGGCCACTTTCCAAAAGTTGAAGAAAGCGGGAATTGGAATTGGAAAAATTCAGCTTTCTGCAGCACTCAAATTGATGATTCCCAATTCCTCAAAAGAGCGCTTCAGTATTGAAAAAAGGTTGGAGGAATTTGCGGACACTACCTACCTTCATCAGGTGGTTGGACGAACAAAGGAAAAAGGATTGATCTCTTATCCAGACTTACCTCAAGCCCTCTCTCAGCTTCATTCGACGAAGGATTTGGAATGGCGAGTTCATTTTCACGTACCGATCTTTCTTGATAATTACGGAACCTTTCAATCCACTCAGGAAGATATCGTGGAAGTCTTGAGATTGGTTAATGCAGATTCAAGTATCACCAATCACCTTGAAGTGGAAACCTATACTTGGGAGGTCCTTCCAGAAGATACACACCTTACCCTTGGGGAGGCTATTTCCCAAGAGCTAGGATGGGTTAAAGAGCAACTCCTGTAAATGAGGGAGGTAATTTCTGGTTATCCGCTTGGTCACTAGGACTAAATACAAATAAGGGTTGAGGATCAAGAAAGTGTGTTGTGGACAGTAGACAGTCGGTGAACCGAGGGCTATCGTCCGTCGACGATTTGACCGCATTAATTCAAACAGATATTAAGCCACTAGTAAGATTGCGGAGAATAATGTTCCTTTTTAACCCATGAAAAAAACCGTTGTCCTCGATATTGTTGCCCTATCTCCAAGAGTGATCGGGGAGCATACTCCATTTTTAAAACAATGGATAGCATCCAAACACCAAGCGGTGGTTGAGCCCGTACTTCCTGCTGTAACTTGCTCTGCCCAGTCAGTGTATTTGACGGGGAAATGGCCTTCAGATAATGGTGTTGTCGGTAACGGGTGGTACTTTGAGGAGGAGTGTGAAATCAAATTTTGGAGGCAGTCCAACAAGTTGGTCCAAGGAGACAAAGTATGGGATTTACTACGTAAAGAAGATCCGAGTTTTACGGTGGCCAACCTATTTTGGTGGTACAATATGTATACTACTGCTGATTTTGCCGTGACCCCAAGGCCTTTGTACCCTGCTGATGGGCGTAAGTTGCCCGATTGCCATAGCCAACCCATGGAATTGCGGGATCGTCTGCAAGCCGAGTTGGGAACTTTTCCTCTCTTTAGTTTTTGGGGACCCGCGACGACCATCGCATCTAGTCGGTGGATTGCCGAAGCGGCCAAAAAGGTAGACCAATGGCATAGCCCCACGCTCAACTTAATCTACTTGCCCCACCTGGATTATGCCTTGCAGAAGTTTGGGATTGACTTCGCCAAGATTGGGAAAGACCTGCGGGAAATAGATGACCTGGCCAAAGACCTAATCACCTACTTTGAGAGTCAAGGAACACAAGTGTTGCTGCTTTCCGAGTATGGCATTACAACCGTATCTCAACCAATCCACCTCAACCGGGTTTTCCGGGAAAGAGGCTGGATTCAAGTGAAAAATGAACTGGGTCTAGAAACCCTCGATGCAGGTACCTCGACCGTTTTTGCAGTAGCAGATCACCAGGTGGCTCATGTACATGTGCAGGATCAGTCCTTACTTGGCGAGGTGAAAGCCCTCCTCGAAGCGCTTCCTGGTGTGGAAAAGGTGCTGGATGATCAGGGCAAAAAAGAGGCGCATCTCGACCACGCCCGTTCAGGGGATTTGGTGGTCGTAGCGGATGCCGATTCCTGGTTTACTTACTACTTTTGGCTAGACGATGCCAAAGCCCCAGACTATGCCCGTTGTGTGGACATCCACCGCAAGCCAGGTTACGATCCTGTAGAACTGATTATGGATCCTGCTATTCCCATTCCTTTGCTGAAAGTTGGCTCCAAACTTATCAAGAAAAAGATCGGCTTTCGCTATTTGATGGATGTCATCCCCTTAGATGCCACCTTGGTTAAGGGAGCCCATGGGCGGATTCCAGAATCGGATTTGGACAAGCCCCTGTTGGTTTGTGATAGGTTGCTTTCCAATGCCGATCGCATCGCTCCAACCTCCGTATTTGACTTGATTGTAAAGGCAGTGCTGGGGAGATAGAACTAAAGAAGGAAGTTCTTAGCCCATTTTCTCCATCAGCAAGACCCCCATTTCACGTTGCCCATAGACGAATACCGTCTTTGGGGCTTCAATAAATCGGAACCCGAGGCGTTCCAGTTCCTGCAGCCCTTCAGGAAGTAATAAATAGCGTTCGGACCCGTCCGGTAAGGCGTATCTGCCCTCTCCTAAGTCCTGACTTTCTTCGAGGATGTTGCCAAAACCAGTACACATCCGCATCCAGAAAATCCCTCCTGGCTGGAGGACTCGATGAATTTCAGCAATCATCTTCCAAAAATGGGCATGATCCTCGGCAAAGTGGAGCACGGCCGAACTGATGACTGCATCAAATGCAGCAGCATGAAAAGGGATCTCTGCCCCATCGCCGATTTGAAAGCGGTGAATGTCTGTTTTGGGATTTATAGTTTTGGCTAAATATCGACAATACTGAACAGCAACTTCATTAGGATCGAGGCCAAAAATGGAGTAGTTTTTTTGAAGGAAATATACGGCATTGCGCCCTTCACCACAGCCCACATCCAAGATCTTCATGTCCTTGTTAAATCGCCCTTTTAGGAGTTGATCCAAAAGGTAGTTATCCACATTGCCTAGGAGTCGGTTGAGTTCGTCAATTTCCATTTTCTAGAAGGTCTAATGCAGCTGAAGCTTTAATTCGGCCAACTTCAATCAATTCAGCAGCACGGTGAAATTCCAGTGTTCCGCATTGCTTTCTCGCAATTTTGATTTGGGCATCCACTGGATAGTTTTCCAAAAGTAATTGGCAATACCGATCCTGCAGCAGGTCAAAGGATCGAGTGACGAGTTCCAAGGCGGAATAGTTTCGAACAGACTCTACTTTCTGTTCCTCAGGAAAATAGGGCATCATTTTTTTTTGGTATTCTTTTACCCAGGCAGGAAGTATCCCTTGCGATTTTGTGGTTGGTCTGCTGGGAGGGGCATGGTAATGATGCTCTAATGCATTGGTGTCTACCACGACGATGTGATGCGCATGAGGATTAGAAATTAGTGATATGGGGACAGGATTCAATACACCTCCATCAATAAAATGCTGCTTATCCTGCATTGCAGGAATAAAAATGGAAGGAATGCTACCTGAGGCTCGAATTGCTTTG
The DNA here is from genome assembly GCA_023255285.1 of Algoriphagus sp. Taxonomy (GTDB): domain Bacteria; phylum Bacteroidota; class Bacteroidia; order Cytophagales; family Cyclobacteriaceae; genus Algoriphagus. The sequence continues at coordinate 10,051 of JALRIY010000036.1, read as the reverse complement.
TACAAACTTCCTTGGGTAAATACATGTTCCTTTCCTGAATTGATATCTACAGCATTGCAGGTAAATCGTAGAGGTAAATCTTCAATTTTTTGGTCAGGGACGACTTTTTTAAGGGCTTGGTATACCTTCTCTCCCTTTATAAATCCGCGGCTTGAAAAAGTGAAATCCATTAAAGAAAATACATCCAATCGGTCCAGATTACAGATCCAATCCTTGAATTCGGAGAGCTTTCCCGCAGCATACATGCCGCCAACAAGGGCTCCAGCAGAGCAGCCGGCAATCTCTGCAATAGTGTAGCCTCTACGTTCTAATTCTTCAATTACCCCTACGTGCGCTAAACCCCTTGCGCCACCACTACTCAAAACCAGTGAAACTGTTTTATTTTTTGCCATATATTTAGGGTACAATTAACTTTCAGTCCCTGAACACATCACCCCCCGAAACTACACATTATGTCTGACTTTAAACCGTTCCACCTCGCTTTTCCGATTCGTGACATTGAAGAAACTCGCCAATTTTATGGAGGCCTGCTGGGCTGCGATATTGGTCGAAGTACTGATAAATGGATTGACTTTAACTTCTTTGGTCACCAGCTTTCGGCACACATCAAGCCAGATGAACTCGCCAACGTCAAAACTAACGAGGTAGATGGAAAAAATGTTCCAGTACGTCACTTTGGAGCTATCCTCGGTTGGGAGGAATGGCATGACCTTGCAAATAAGCTTAAAGCCCACGGTATGGAATTTGTCATTGAACCCTATATTCGGTTCAAGGGCGAGGTAGGAGAACAAGCTACTATGTTTTTTTTGGATCCTTGTGGGAATGCCCTTGAGTTTAAGTCCTTCCAAGATCCATCCCAAATTTTTGCCAAATAACATTAGGTTGAAGACTACTTCTCTTAATCAGTCCTTAGGTCCGATAGTCCGTATTGGAAAGAAAGACTATCTTTTTTTTAGTGGAACTTCCTACCTAGGGATGGAGGCAGATAAGCATTATGAAGCAGTACTTCAAGATTGTATCCGTCAATATGGGGCAAACCATGGTTTGAGTCGTATCAATAACGTGCGGCTGAAAGTTTTCGATGAGTTTGAGAAGTTTTTTGCAAAAAATGCAAAGGCCGAGGCTGCCGCAGTGATGAGTTCTGGGTTTTTGGCAGGAATTGCCGCTTCCCAATGGCTTTTCCCGAAGGCAGATACCTGTTGGGCTGCTCCGGATACCCATCCTGCAATCCTTCCTTTGGGGCTACAAATAGATATACAGGCAAATTTTGAGACCTGGAAGAAAAAGTGTTTGGAGCTGTCTGAGGAACTTACTTCCAGAAAAATTTTGATTCTGGGAAATTCGGTAGATCCACTACACGCAGCTATTCACGAATACACTTGGGTAAAGGAAATTGCAAAAAAACATGCTGTGACTTTACTTTTAGATGAGAGTCATGCTTTTGGGGTATTGGGAAAAACATTATTTGGAAGGTATCCGGACCTGCAACATCCTCAGTTAAATCTAGTGGTTTCCGGATCCTTGGGAAAGGGGTTGGCCATGCCGGCAGGTATTATTTTGGGTAAAGGAGAAGTCATTGAGGGAATAAAAAGCCAATCGATTTTTATCGGAGCATCCCCTGGTTCCCCAGCCAACTTGCAAGCATTTTTGGAGACACAAGATATTTATAAGGCTCAAAGTCAAAAAATTCGAGACTTTTCTGGAATTTTCAACCAAGAAACAAAGGACTTATCCACATTGGTAGGATCCCCCAATTTTCCAGTGTTTATCCTCAAGAATCCAAACTGGTCCAAAGATCTAGAGAAAATGGGATTTATTACTTCCTCTTTTTCTTATCCCACAGCTGATAGTCCCATTATCAGCCGTATCGTCCTGTCTGCTTTTCATTCGCTTTGGGATTTGATGGCGTTAAATGAAGCGTTGCACTATCTTTCTGGCAAACAATCATGAAGAAACTTATTTTCCTTTTAGCGGTATCTTTTTTTTTCTCCTCCTGTCAACCCAAGATTAGTGTTCCTTTCGTGGATGGATTAGAAGACTACCCAACTTTGCAAAAGGTGCTTGGGGATACCGCCAAGTACCAGGTACAAATCATTTACACACAGATTGACCGCAATGAGCATGGGAATCCCTTGTTTACTACCTACCCTTTCAACGTAGATGATTCACGATACTTCTATCCGGCATCTACGGTAAAGCTGCCAATTGCGCTGCTGGCTTTGGAATGGTTGGAGGAGCAGCAATTTGAAGGGTTAAATCTGGAGACCACCATGCTCAGCGATTCGGTTCGCCCTTCCCAGCTACCTGCATGGAGTGATTTGAGTGCTGAAAATGGCCTGCCCAGTATCGGGCACTACATAAAAAAAATCCTACTTGTATCCGATAACGATGCCTCCAACCGATTGTATGAATTGCTGGGGACAGATTACATCAATACCAAGTTGAGTGAAAAAGGACTAACGAATACCGTAGTTACGCAGCGTTTGAGTTTTCCTATATCTCCTGAAGAAAATAGACACTTTAACCCAATTCGATTTGTGGATAAGTCTGGGAAAATCCTTTTGGAAATTCCTGCTCGACAAGCGGATCGCGCGTATGTGGTACCAGGTTTTCCCAAGTTGGGCCAAGCGTATTTCAAAAACGATACCCTGGTGCAGGGTGGAATGGATTTTTCTTATAAAAATAAGTTTTCCTTAACAGACTTACATGGTGTTGTGCAGCGGACCATTTTTCCTGAGGCCTTCGTTGGGATCGAACGGTTTAATCTTAATGAGGAGCATCGGAATTTCGTACTCAAGTACATGAGTATGTTGCCTCGAGAAAGTAGATTTCCTGCTTACGATACCACAGAATTTTATGACAGCTACTCCAAGTTTTTCAAGTTTGGTACAGACAAATCACCAATTCCAGCCCGTTTCCGCCTATTTAATAAGACTGGGTGGTCTTATGGTCATCTGATTGAAGGAGGCTATTTTGTAGACTTTGAAGCAGGGGTAGAGTTTTTTGTGTCTGCAATCGTTTATGTCAATGAAGACCAAATTCTCAACGACGATAAGTACGAGACAGATGAGGTGGGATTGCCTTTCTTTGCCGAATTGGGAGAGTACCTGTACCAAAGGGAATTGAAAAGAGAGAAACAGCTATTGCCTGATTTGAGTAGGATGAAGTTAGTTTATTAGATAGGACATTCAACCCAACCAATAAACGTTGCCTGATGGCTTAAAATGGGAAACTAGTTAAATGTTTAATAGTTCGATCCGTCTTCAGGAATCGTGAAACTTAATCAATTTTTCCCACCACAGTTTTACCTGCCAACGGCAGGAGAACCTGGGGTAAAATGGTCAGCGTATTTTTCACAATCCTCAAAGGCGGATTAGGACACCTCGGCGAATCAACTCAATCCGAAAAATCTAAAAAGAGAAAATGGCAGCATGTGCGTGCCGCTATTTTTCAATAAGTCCTTTCTAAAGCAGGAATTTTTCCCATTGCATGTGGATAACTATATCCCAATTGAATTTTCAGGTTACGCAAATCGGATGTGGATAACTCCCAAGGCTGGTGGATGTCAAATCCTTGGATAGCCTGAAGTTCAGGTATCCAAAGGCGTACAAAATCTCCTTTTCTGTCGTAGGTATTCGCTTGTCGAAGGATGTTGAAGTAGCGGTTTTCTCTAGGATCATTTCCTACCCCACCCACATACATCCAGTTGCCCCAGTTGGAGCATACGTCGTAATCCACAAGTTGACTTTCAAAGTAGCTTGCTCCCCAGGTCCAATCGATTTCGAGGTCGTTAACTAGGAAGCTAGCAACGATCTGCCGCCCTCGGTTGGACATAAATCCTGTTGCATTCAGCTCCCGCATGTTGGCATCCACAAATGGAACTCCTGTCTTCCCCTCTGCCCAGCGAATAAATTGCGCCTTGTCCCTTCGCCAGGAGTCCACTTGATTTCGGATGCCACTTACTTGAAATAATTTCGTGCCGTGTTTTTTGGCGATAAATCGAAAATAGTCCCTCCAGATCAATTCAAAGACCAACCAATAGGTGCTGTCGTTTTTGACGCGCTCTTTCTCGTATCGTTTTACTTCTGTATAGATGGTACGAGGAGAAATGCAGCCCAAGGCTAGCCAAGGCGATAGCTTGGAGCTGTAGTCCATGCCTATTAAGCCATTGCGCGTTTCCTTATATTTTTTTAGTAGGTCTTTTTCCCAAAAATAGGACTGAAGTTGCCCCAGCGCGGAAGACTCTCCTCCACGTATCTTCAACCACGAGTGTTCCTCTCGCATGGGCTTCTCCAGTCCATAATCGTCAAACTGGGGGAGCGATCCCGCATTAGGAATTAGCGCTTCTCCAGGGTAATTTATTACAGTTGGGGTAGGAAAAGGAGCACGGATTTTACTCTGCTTTTCTACCTCTTTGCGGAATTGTGTAAATACTTCAGGAGTTTGTTTGATTGGAAAAGGCAGGTCATCCTTGTGGTAGAGGGTGCTCTGCCAGAAGCTTTCACAGGCGATTTTCTTAGAAAAAGCATTTTCCTCTAGTGCTTTATCCACATGACGCTCTTCTGCTGTAACTTCTTTAGAAAAAAAGATTGCAGAGGCCTGAATCTGTTTGGCAAATTCTACCACTACTTGTTCTGGTTTCCCCTGTAAGCAAACCAAATTACCTCCTAGTTGAATCAGTGATTTTCGAAGATCCTCAAGACTTTCTAGTAGAAATTGAGCACGAAAAGCTCCAGTTTTTGGAATCCCCAGTTTTGTTTTTTCAACTAGTCTTGGATCATTGCAGTAAATTGGGATTATTTCTTTCCCTTGTTGTATTGCCCTTATCAGTGTCTCGTTGTCTGTGAGACGAAGGTCATTACGAAACCATACCACAATCCTATTGTACTTCATTGTTGGCTAACAGACTGTTGAAGTAAAGTGTTTGAGGCTCTTGACTAAATTTTTTTTAGGATACCTATTCCACTAGATAGAATGCGTTCATTTTGAATCTTAGCGGATAGAATAGTTAGCGGTTGAATTTTTCAATTAAATTTTCTGCTTTTCCACTAGTAACCACAGAAAAATAAGGCTTGAAGTTCATTTTAATGAGCTTTAGGGCTTCCTGCAAACCGTGGTCCATCGACGATTATTCGCAATAATTCAAGAAATTTTAGCTACTGGTAAAATTGAGGATAATCGTGTGAACTAATTACAAATTCAACCAATAGTTCAACTTAAACACCAGCGAGCGTTGTTTGGGCAGGAAGTCTCCTGGAAAATAGTTGTCTGTATACACCAAGAAAAAGTCGGATACTGGAGCATAGCGCCACTGAATTCGCGTATTGATGTTAAGGTTGTCTATCTGGTTGTTGTATTGCACAAAAGTGGTCCAAAATAAATCCTTCGTAAGTGTCAAGTCAATCCGCGGTCCAACAAGAATCAAATCAGCATCTTGCTGAGGTTTTGGCAAGCGGATACGCGCATAGTTGAAGTTCATGGAAATGTTTGCAAGATACCCCAAACGAAGTCCTGTTTGTGTAGTAATTCGTTGAATTGACCCGGTGAAATACTCTCCAAACTCCCCCGTTAGGCTTAAATTTAGCTTTTTGCGTGGATTACTTCTGAACTCTACTTGTATATTTTGGTAGGAATAATCTGTTCCTGCAGCTAGAGGTTCTCCACCAGATCGGGTAGGGTCAAAATCACCAAATAAATAAACGTATCGATTGCTATGTGAGACCTCCAATTGTGCCAGGGAATTGAAGCGAACCAAATATCCTAGGTTAATGTCGCGGTCCGTAGTCCCCAAAGTTTCATTCCAAAATGACTCAAACTCTACAGAGGGTCCATGGCGATTGATGAATTTGGATTTGGGATAAAATAGGTATGCGAGATCAGGGTTAATACGTTTAAAATCAGATCTAGGTAAAAAACCCACTTCAGGATTGAAGGATTTGCCCACATCTTGAACACTAAATACCCCCCTCCAATGCAAATCGGTGTACAATACATAGGCATTGAAAGAATAGGGCTTCTCTACTTCTATGGATTCAAAAGTACGGTGGTAAAATACCTTTCCCGTCCACTTTCCATTCGACGAGTTGAGGTTGTAATCGACTCCTAACAAGCGATTGTAAGCTGTGGGATCAAATACCTGCTGGTATTCATCTAGCGCTAGGGACTCTTTGTTAACGTATATAAGACCGATGTTTGAGCGTTCAAATACTTTTCGTTGGAGGGCAAATACGGTAAAATTTTTCCCTACAATGCCTGCATTTTCATCGTTGGCAGTTTGCATATTCATCGCCCCTACACGCCAATTGTCATTTAATTTTCCACTCAATCGTGCCCCATAAATGATTTTACTTTGTATGTTTTGTCCAGTGGCGGAGTCAATGTCTACACCAATTCTTCTGGAAAAGAAAGGACGGGATCGGGGATGTCCAAAGCTATCAAAGAGGTCTCCATTCTCTAGGAAAAACTGTCTTCGCTCTGGAAAAAAGATTTCGAATCGGTCCAAATTGGTTACCTGCTGATCGACTTCTACCTGTGAAAAATCTGGATTGAAGGTGAGGTCTAGGTTCATGGCTGGTCCAATACCTATTTTGGCGTCCCCGCCCACAGCTGGGGTAAGCGATTCACTGCTGTTTTCTAGGAAATTTGTGGAGGTACGTCCAGCTACATAAGGGATTAGGGAAATATTGCCTCCCTTTTTTTGAAGGGGTTCCTCAAAAATTAATTTTCGAAGAAATGCCGTAGATATGATTGAATTATTTCTTGGAATAGGGGCCCAAGTAGATCTTTCCCCTGTATGGCTGTCGATTCGGTAAAAATTCACGTTCCAGTTTTGCGTTCCTTCCTTAAACCGGATAGTAGAAAGGGGAATGATCACTTCAACTTGCCAGTGGTTTTCCATAATCTTTGCTTCAGAATACCACTTGTTATCCCAAGCCAAGCTGAGGTCATCTGGGCGCGAACCTCCATTGGCCAGTAGGGCTTCTCGCTGGACTCCATAGGGGTTTACGCCAAATTGGAATGCATTGGTTCTGTCATTGAAGGTGTCGAAAATAAAGCTAATCCCATCGTTTTGTTCTCCACGGTAGTCGCGGCGCAGGGAGGTGGACACGTAGTTACGCGGGCCTTTATTTTCCATGATAGCAGCCAAATACAAATTCGTATCGTCAAATGCTACTTTCACTCGTGTAGGAAGTATACTTAATGAAGTGTCTGAGGGAAAGTATTGCATAAAATCTCCATTCCACCCCTCAGCATCCTTCCAAATGGCCTCATCTAAAATCCCATCTAAGGTGATAGGTTCCTTTATTTTAAAAGCAAAAGCATTTTGTTTGGGAGAGGTCTGTGCCTCAACTTGGAGATAGAACACTAATCCGAAGACTAAAAAAAATACAAAAAGGCGGTTCATGACATACTTACTCATTACACAAACTTAGAAGATTTTCCTAGGACAGAGTCGTGGATTTTTACCAATGGTCGAGTGATGGTTCTCAATGGATTATTTGGTTCCAAATGCTGTAAGTAGAAGATTTCTTGGCCCGGCTTTGTGACGAAATTCGCACAGGTAAACTCCCTGCCAAAGTCCTAGTGCTAACTTTCCTTGACGAATAGGTAGGCTAAGATTGACTCCAAAAAAAGCACTTTTCACATGTGCTGGCATGTCGTCTGGACCCTCGTAATTGTGTACAAATCGAGGATAATTCTCAGGGATTAGCTCGTTTACAAAAGTTTTAAAATCTTTTCTTACTGTTGGATCTGCATTTTCATTGATGCAAAGTCCCGCGGAAGTATGTTGAAGAAATACCTGTAAAATTCCAATTTGAAGAGCTTCTATTTCCTGAATAGATTGTTCTATATAAGAGGTAATCAAGTGATACCCCTGTGGAAAAGCAGGTAGCGGAACTGATTTTTGAAAAAAATCTGACATCTTTTAAACTGTTCCTACTCCATTTTGAAGGGTACCAATTCCTTCAATTGTGATAGCTACTTGATCCCCATTGACTAAGGAGAAATCGTCAGGCACAATTCCCGTACCCGTCATCAAGAAACAACCCGTTGGAAAGGAGTTTCCTCGAAAAAGCCAACTTGCCAGTTCCTCCGGACTTCGCTTCAACTGTGCTAAGTTAGTTTCTCCTGATGCAGCAAGTTTTCCATTTCGATACACTTCCAAGCCGATGCTGGTCGTTGGGGGAAGGAGATCCTCTTGTATTAACAAGCAGGGACCCAAGGAGGCACAGCCTTGGTATACCTTAGCTTGAGGAAGATAAAGCGGATTTTCTCCTTCAATACTACGACTACTCATATCGTTTCCAATAGTATAGCCTTGAATTTTTCCTGACGGAGAGAGAAGAAGCGTCAACTCAGGTTCAGGAACATCCCAACTGGAATCTTTTCGAATTTTTACCAAATCTCCCGGATTCGATACCCGGCTGGCAGTAGCCTTAAAGAATAGTTCCGGTCGCTCAGCTACGTATACTTTATCGTAAAAAGTGGCACCGCCCGAATCGCTAGATTCTTCCATTCGAGCAGTTCTACTTCGGTAGTAGGTTACACCTGCAGCCCAAATTTCTTGGTTACCCATGGGGGCCAATAAGCCTTCTTCGATAAGTTCTTCAGCTTTTTCTAAACTTATTTTTTCCCAATGACTCGCCTCAGAAGCAAGCAATTTGGGTAGTTGCTCCCTCCCAAGCAACTGATCCCAATCGAGTTCAGGACCTAAATAATGGGTTCCATTTACTTCTAAGAGGGTTCCCGAAATTAATTTGTAAAGGCGCATAGGTGTAGAGCTTGGGTGAAACCTTGAATTTATAAAAAAGTAGGGAAGAATTGTTTTTTGGAAAATAACTTTTCCCATCTAACTTTGAACACAGATCATAAGGGGTGCCTTAAATACAACGGGCTGAGATCATACCCATACTACCTGATCCGGGTAATGCCGGCGAAGGGAAATGAACATGCGGAGTTATAAAACTGAACCCATTCAAGGAAGTGCTAGCTTTCCTAGGATTTGTTTTTATGCATCGCAACAGGGTAAACAATCACGGAAAACCTCCCCTAGGTTTTCTTCTGTTTCACTCAAACACCCGAAAGGGAAAATTATGAAAAAGGTAGTATTTGTAGGGCTGTGTGTACTGTTCAGCCTTCACGCTTGGGCACAATCTAGCCTAAGCGGGAGAATTTTTGATGCCAAATCGAACGTTCCCTTGGTAGGGGCTTCTGTATGGATCGAAAGTTTGGGAAAAGGTGCCGTCACGGATGCGGACGGAAATTTTACACTAGCAAGAGTTCCCAATGGAAAGCAAGAAATCCGAGTTTCCTACCTCGGCTACGAAACCGTACGCAAGTCGGTGGAACTTCCTTTGACAACCTCTTTGGAGCTGGGTTTGGCGTCCAAAGATTTCTTGAGTGAGGAGTTTATTGTCTCTGCCACGCGCGCCTCTGAAAGTACGCCAACTACCTTTTCTACGGTAGATAAGTCGGAAATCGCCAAGCGAAATCTAGGGCAGGATATTCCTATCCTCCTCAACTTTTCTCCCTCCGTAGTCAGCCACTCCGATGCAGGAGCTGGGGTGGGCTACACGGGCATTCGTATTCGAGGTACCGACCAAACGCGCATCAATGCCACCATCAATGGCATTCCGCTCAACGATGCGGAGTCCCATGGGGTCTTTTGGGTCAACATGCCAGACTTTGCTTCCTCAGTGGAAACTATTCACATCCAGCGGGGCGTGGGCACTTCCACCAATGGAGCCGCTACCTTTGGTGCCAGCCTCAACTTCCAGACGGACACCCGCCGTGACGAGGCTTATGCAGAATTAGACAATGGTTTCGGCTCATTCAATACCTGGAGACATACGGTCAAAGCTGGAACGGGCCTGCTCAACAACCGTTTTGCGGTGGATGCACGGCTTTCCAAGATTACCTCTGATGGCTTTGTGGATCGGGCCTTTTCGGACCTAGGCAGCTGGTTTGTGTCGGGTGGATACTACGGGGAAAAGAGCCTCATCAAATTGATTGCCTTCTCTGGAAAAGAGCAAACTTATCAGAGTTGGTG
>JALRIY010000369.1 GCA_023255285.1 Algoriphagus sp. | reverse complement strand
GACCAATTACAAAGTTCCCAAGGAAGTGTATTTTACCGAGGAACTTCCTAAAACCAATGTGGGAAAAATCCTTCGCCGAAAAATCAAGGAGGCTCATCTTGAGAAGCTGGGCTTAGGCTAAAGGGTTTCAACGTATTTCATTTAAAAAAAAAACCGCGATTTCTGCGGTTTTTTCGTTTTTTTGTGCTCCTAATTCTGTAACTGTCGAAATGGAATTAGTTTCATCGTTTTCCTAAATTTTTATGACTTGGCAACTGATTAAAGATGCGCTCTTGGGTAAGGAGCAGGATTTTACCCGGCTTCCTTTGAAGACTGCAATTTTTATTCTTGCCTTGCCAATGATCTTAGAAATGATGATGGAATCCTCATTTGCTATTGTAGATATATTTTTTGTAGCACAATTGGGAGAATATGCCATTGCTACTGTGGGATTGACGGAATCAGTGATCGTGTTGACTTATGCGTTGGGTTTCGGCTTGAGTATGGCTGCCACCGCTCTGGTATCTAGGCGCTTTGGAGAGAAAAAATACAAGGAGGCAGGATCAACTACCTTTCAATTGCTGCTGGTAGGGACCCTAGTTTCCGTGGTGATGGGAATTGTGGGTTGGTACTATGCTGCAGACCTTCTTCGATTAATGGGTGCGGATGAGCAGTTAGTTGAATCAGGTTCAAATTATTCAAAAATTGTTTTTGCAGGAAATACAGCCATATTATTGCTTTTTTTAAGTAATGGTGCCTTTAGGGGTGCAGGACAAGCGCACCATGCAATGCGATCTTTGTGGATAGCAAACGGCCTAAACATGGTGTTGGATCCACTATTTATTTTTGGAATCGGATCCTGGCAAGGGTTTGGATTAGAGGGGGCAGCTGTAGCCACCACATTAGGTAGAAGTATGGGAGTGCTCTACCAAGTGTACCACTTATTTAATGGAAAACACAAACTCAAAATTCTTAAAGAAAATGTTGCCATAAACTGGGAAACCATTAAAAAGATTGTTGAATTAGCGGTCGGAGGAATGGGACAGTCTCTAATAGATTCCATTTCTTGGGTCGCATTGACCCGAATGAATGCTGAATTTGGATCGGCTGCATTGGCGGGTTACACGCTTGCTTTTAGAATTTTAATTTTTACAATTTTACCTGCCTGGGGATTATCAGGAGCAGCCGCCACCTTGGTGGGTCAAAATCTTGGAGCCAAAAAAACAAAACGTGCAGAGCTGGCGGTATGGCTAACTGTGCGCTACAATGT
>JALRIY010000368.1 GCA_023255285.1 Algoriphagus sp. | reverse complement strand
CATCAGCCGACTCCATCCCCACCTCTTTAGGTCAGGAAGACCATGTCAGCATGGGAAGCATCAGCGCACGGAAGGCGCTCCGTGTGATAGACAATGTGGAAAAAATCATCGGTATCGAGATGCTCTATGCTGCTCAGGCCATGGACTTCCATGCGCCTCTCCGTTCGGGTAAAATCTTAGATGCCGTCTACCGCAGCATCCGTGAAGTAATTCCACCACTGGAAAAAGATCGAATTTTGTACGAGGACATGGAAACTGCCATTGACCTGGTGAAGCATGGATCTTTACTTGCAGTTGCCCTTCAGGTGGCTCAGGAAACGGGTGCTCTGTACCAAACCGAATGGACCAGCCTTTTTGACTATTGAAGCTTATGAAAAAACTAATCGGTCCCATCCACCAAATCCTTACGCTGGATCAGTTGCCGCTAAAAGGCGCACTTCGAGACGAGCAACTGGAAATTCTTACCCATGCAGGAATCCTGATTGAGGGGGAATACATTCAGAAAGTGGGTTCCTGGGCGGAACTGAAACAGGAATTCCCAGAAGCAGAAATCCATGAACTGGACGGAGATTATGTTGCCCTTCCGGGTCTGGTAGACTGCCATACCCATTTGTGTTTTGGGGGGAGTCGCGCTCGGGATTTTGCCTTGCGCAATGAAGGCAAGACCTATCTTGAAATCGCACAAGCAGGGGGAGGAATTTGGGATACCGTCACCCAAACCCGCAGATTAGACCAGGAGACACTCGCCGAAATCACGGCCAAAAATGCCAATCGCCTTTTGTCCGAAGGAGTCACCAGCATCGAAGTAAAAAGCGGCTATGGCCTTTCGTTAGCAGAGGAGTTGAAAATGCTCCGCGCAATCAAGCAGGCATCGGCTGACACTGCTACCGATTTGATTCCAACATGCCTAGCTGCACATCTGTGTCCCAAAGATTGGAAAGGCCGTCCCAGCGACTATTTGACGGAGATAGCAAACCTACTTTTTCCATTACTCTTGAAAGAAAATTTATGCACTCGGATCGATGCCTTTGTGGAAAAAAGTGCCTTTTCACCAGAAGAAATCACTCCCTACATGAAAAGAGCAAAGCAGCTAGGTTTTGACTTGACCATCCATGCAGACCAATTCACTTGCGGGGGATCGGCAGTGGCAGTGGGGCTTGATGCCCGTTCTGCGGATCATTTGGAAGCTTCGGGTGAACCTGAAATTTTAGCCCTCGCAGCTTCCCACACCGTTGCCGTGGCCTTGCCT
>JALRIY010000367.1 GCA_023255285.1 Algoriphagus sp. | reverse complement strand
ATCCCTACGGAAAAGCCAAAAATCAGGCTCTCCGGCATGGCTCAAGGACCGGTGTGTATACCCAATTCAGGATGCTGTTAATCGAATGAAAGCACCATTTTTTAGTCCCTTGCTTGAGACCATTGCCTTATTACCCATCTCCGCTATCTCTGCGGAACGGAAGGTGCTTTTGGATGAAATGGCTGCCTACCTTCAAGAGAAGATTTCCAATCGAAAGGAGATTCGGCTCAACTTTATCTGCACACACAACAGCCGAAGAAGCCAATTTTCACAAATTTGGGCACAAACCGCTGCTGCTTATTACGGGATAGACGCTTATAGCTATTCTGGTGGAGTAGAAGTAACTGCCTTCAATCCCCGAGCGGTGGCTGCAATTCAACGAGATGGGTTTAAGGTATTAAAAAAGGAAGGTGAAAATCCAGTATATTTTGTTTTTTATAGCGAAGGGAAAGAGCCCATCGTGACCTTTTCAAAGGTTTTTGATGATGCTGTAAATGCGACGAAAGAATTTGCGGCGGTGATGACCTGTGATCATGCCGATGAGAACTGTCCCTTTATTCCAGGTGCAGAAAAACGTTTTCCACTTCGCTATGAAGATCCCAAAGCCTTTGATGATAGTCCTTTAGAAGAAAAAATGTACAGTGAACGTTCTCGACAAATAGCTGCTGAGCTATTTTACCTTTTTGAAAAAGTTACCCTAGATCGGGACTAATCTAGGGTCAACTCACTTAGTTTGAAGGAAATCAGTGCCTTAGTTTTTATTGATTTTAGGGTTTTCCTTACCAAGGGTGAGCGCAATGAATTTTGATTTGTAAGGCTAAATTATATCCTTTGAAAAACTAAACTAACTGATAAAATGAAAACTGTATTTCGAATAGCTTTTTTATCCTTACTTCTAGGAATGGGTCTGTTGGTATCGCCTGATGTGCAGGCACAGGAAAAAGTGAGCTCTCAAGTAGAAGAAATGCCAGTTCCTCCAGGGGGAATCACTGGGCTTACCAACTACATGATTCAAAACCTAACCTATCCTTCTGCGGCTAAAGAAGCCAAAGTGCAGGGAATGGTGGTGGTATCCTTTATAGTGACTGCTAAAGGAAAGGTGGAGAATGTAGAGGTGCTTCGCGGCATTGGTTCGGGTTGTGATGAGGAGGCTGTAAGAGTTATTTCAAATTCTGGAATTTGGACTCCAGGCAAAAATGGAGGCAATGCTGTGGCTGTTAAAATGACCTTACCAGTTCAATTTAAGCTTTAAATTTTTAAAACA
>JALRIY010000366.1 GCA_023255285.1 Algoriphagus sp. | reverse complement strand
CAAAGATAGCCGAGGCATCGAACGAGAAGGGTTGGTACAGAATACAATCCATCAGTTGGGAAGTAAAACCCCTTGATTGGAAGTTGAATAAACCCTAGCAAGTTGACTAATGACTGTAACCTTTCTACTATTAATTCTATTGATCATTTGGAGCATTCCAAGCACGCATTACCGAAGTAAATTTCGGAAAATTGTATACCAAACTGAGGATTGGAAAATAAACATTAGGCCCCTTTTCAAAAAGGAGATCCTCGCTTTATTTGGCAACATGTATCCTGAGAATACCACTTACCTTAAAACAAGAAATTTCTACCGCGCCTATTTAGCGGTTTATCTGATTTTATTTCTCATTTACCAAATAGTAAAAAACTCGAGTTAGGAGTCTCTTCTTTGAAGACCATTTACAAATTCTGATTATCTGCTTTTGCACTAGTAACCAAAAAAAAATAAGGTTTGAAGTTTATGTAAATGAGCTGTGGCCTGTTGAATGTTGTCTGTCAATGATTATTAGAATAATTCAAACAGATTTTAAACTACTGGTGAAATCGCAAATAATCTAAATAGAAATTATTAACTCCCATGAAGCAAGCCCTACTGAATCTATTTTTTGCCTTAATCGCCTTTATCCTGGTGTATGGCATTGCGCTAATGACTGGGCTGACAGTGGTTCAGGAAGGGGTATTAATTGTCTTTGTGATTCAATGGATTTGTTTTATTCCTGCTTATTTTTTTCAAACCGAAAAATTTTACGACCTCGCGGGAAGCTGCACCTACTTATTTGTGGTAGGCTATGTAAGCTATCAAAGTTACTCTTCACTCAATATTAATGCAGCGAGCATGCTGTTGATCACTTGCATATCCCTTTGGGCCATCCGATTAGGCAGCTTCTTATTTCTAAGAATTCATCGAGCAAAAGAAGATAAAAGATTTAGAGACATTAAGCCCGCTGCCACTCGGTTTTTTATGGCTTGGACATTACAAGGGATGTGGGTTTGTTTGTGTTCCATGTGCGCCCTAACAGCCATCGCTAGCCAAAATGGGGTACTTCAAAATGGCTTTTTTTACGGTGGATTGCTCGTATTTGGTCTCGGTTTCGGCGTAGAGATTAGTGCCGACTGGCAAAAATCGAACTTTCGAAAAAACCCTGAAAATAAGGAACTGTTTATTACGTCTGGTCTTTGGAAGTACGCTAGGCACCCAAACTACTTTGGCGAAATCGTCTTATGGACCGGGATTGCTTTGATGTCTTTTTCCTCCTTATCCAATTGGCAGTATGTCACCTTAATCTCTCC
>JALRIY010000365.1 GCA_023255285.1 Algoriphagus sp. | reverse complement strand
TAGGAACAGAGATGGGTTGACCCAAATCTCGCACTTCCATGCCACGAACCATCCCCTCTGAAGAATCCATTGCGATGGTTCTTACTCGGTCTTCTCCTAAATGCTGCTGCACCTCCAACACGACCTTTTGACCGTTGTCTTTGGTGAGTTCCAGCGCATCTAAAATGTTAGGTAGTTTTCCGCCTTCAAAGGATACGTCCACCACCGGGCCGATTACCTGAGTTATCTTGCCAATATTTGCCATTTGATTTGATGAAAGGTAAAAATATACTCTTCTATAATTTGAGCGCAAAATTAGTGAGAAAAGTCTTAAACCAAAGGATATTTGGAAAAATTAATCTTGATTGATTGAGGAGATGGCAGAGTGCCTTTTAATTTTAGTACTTCATGGCCAGTTACTTTGTTTCTAACCGTTTTGCAAATAGAAATGCTTTAATCCAATAGGAGTTACTTAAATAGTCTTCGGTAACACCTAGAGAAGTAGAAGCATGGATAAAGCGGAGGGAATTCTTTTGTGCCTCAGTAACAATTCCAGTATGCGTAACTTCTTTTTTCTTTTTGCCCGTAGCAAAAAATAAAATGTCTCCAGGGCGAGCTTTTTTTACTGGAATTTTTTTCCCGAGCTTACTTTGTTCCGTGGAGGTTCTAGGGAGTTTTACACCTGCAGCTGCGAAGGAATGATAGACCAGGGCGGAACAGTCAATACCTGATCGTGTGGTGCCCCCATAGCGATAAGGCGTACCTCGGTAGGACTTGGCTGTTTGGATGATGGTAAACTCGGGGGATGACTTGGAAACCTTTCGGCTGCTATTGCAAGCTGAAACCAAAAAAATGGCAATTATTCCCGTCAAAAAGTACGTCGTAGCTGTAAAATAAATTCGTTTCAAGGGAATTTGTTTATTCAATTTCAAGTTTACCCTTCAAACGGATAAATTCAAAAGAATCTTCCTAATAAATAAATCTATTTCGAGAAAGGCTAACCATCCTTCTTGAAATCGTATCTTTAGTTAAATTTTAAATCAAACTTGTTTTCATGCACATTCAGCAATTTTACGACGAAGGTCTAGCCCATGCTAGCTATGCGATACTGAGCCAAGGGAAAATTGCCTTGGTAGATCCAGGACGAAATCCACAACCCTATCGAGACTTTGCTGAGGCGCACACAGGACAGATTGTTGCAGTTATTGAAACTCATCCCCACGCAGATTTTGTGAGTTCCCATCTGGAATTTCATATCCATGAAGGAGCTACAATTTATGTGTCCAAATTGGTGGGCGCTACCTATCCCCACCAATCGTTTG
>JALRIY010000364.1 GCA_023255285.1 Algoriphagus sp. | reverse complement strand
CAATTGAATGGCAACTAAATCATGACGTTCGGCTAGAGCTCGGAAAGGGCGCTCGTAACCATCATCAATAAAATCTGATATCACAATGAGGATACTTCTCTTTTTAATCAAATTTAATGCAAAGGTGAAAAGCCCATTCAAATTAGTTTTCAAACTAGTATTCTCGTGTTCAAATATTCCCCGCACGATTTTTACTCCTTGCTTACTTCCTTTACTAGGAAGAATCAATTTTTCCTGTTGATCAGAATAAGAAATTAACCCTACTTGGCTACCCTCATATACTGCTGCAAGGGTCAAAACTCCTGCAATCAATTTGCCTTGATCAATTTTCTTTTGCCCCTGTTGTCCAATATCCTGACTCCCAGAAATGTCTAAAAGAAAATAAACAGATTGATCTTTTTCTTCTTTAAAAGTTTTGACAAAGGTGCCGTGCCCTTTGGCGGATACTTTCCACTCAATGGTACGCACGTCATCGCCATACTGGTAGGGGCGTAAATCATCAAATTCCAACCCCGAACCTTTAAAAAGTGACTGATACTCTCCTTGAAGGTGATTGTTGGCCACCTTTCGGATCATAATTTCGTATTTTCTAAGTTTGCCAAATAGCTGATCCATGAGAAGGATTTGAATTGGCTAAGTTAAAGTCTTGTAGCGAAAATTAAAATTTAAGTAGGGCTATAGAACTCGTTTTTATCCGTTAAAAAAAACTAATTTTGACTTGTGATGAATCGGCTACTTTTCATTTTTATACTGCTATTACTTAATTCATGTAATAGGAGTCCTGCCTCAAAAGAATTTTTGTCGGAAGATTTGATGGTAGCTATCCTAATAGATGTTCAAGTTGCGGAAGGAAAAGCAAGTACATTACCCATTTCGTATGATTCCTCAAAAGTTCTCTACCATTTGCTTGAAAAGGATATTTTTTTAAAACATGGAGTCAGTGATTCAGTTTTTACTACGAGTATGGCCTATTACTTAGAGGATGCTGAAAAAATGGACCGTATTTATGCCCGCATCATTGATTCGCTGGTAGTACTTGAAAATAACCTCATGACCAAGGAGTAAGCCAAATGCTATACCCAAGTAACTTAGAGCAGAAAGTTAATTTTATTAAAATTAAAGAACTCATCAAGGCTGAATGTACTTCTTCCTTGGGTCAAGGGTTTGTAGATCAAATTACTTTTTCGAAAGACTTTGGACTGGTTCAACGGCTATTAGACCAAACTGAGGAGTTTCGTCAGCTACTGCTTGCAGGAGAACCATTTCCTTCCTCACATTTTACGAATCTGAACCCTTACCTAGAAAAAGC
>JALRIY010000363.1 GCA_023255285.1 Algoriphagus sp. | reverse complement strand
ACCTACTCTCAATTCGGATTTTCCCTCTTCTTTTTTATTTACCTCGGAGTAAATTTTTTTCCGCTGATGCAACAAGGAAAGGCAGTTCATGCCATCCTATACAAACCCTATATCCTTCCTTACTACCATCTTCGAATTGGAGGAGTCATTGTATTTTTGGTGCTTACCACTTATTTAGAAGCCATCATTGCCCCCCAATTAAATTCGCTTACCAGCAATGTGGTGGGTGATTATTATTACCAAACAAATCAAAAATTAGAAGCAAGCATCTTTTACGAAAGCAGTTGGGATAGGTACCGCTACAACCCCAAGGCAAAAAATGCACTGGCGCAATTATTAATCGAACTCAACCAGCCAAGCTTGGCTAAAGAACACTTGGAGGAAAGTTTTGACAATGCTCCTCAAGTAGACAATATTTTGCTCCTTGCAAATCAACTTCAACGAGAAAATAAGTACTTTGAAGCACTATTTTATCTTGAAAATGGACTAAAGTACTTCCCAAAAAATCCAATACTCTCTCAAAATTTGTCCTTACTCTACAGCTTACTAAAAAAAGAAGCGCAAGGACTACAACTATTAACAGACCTGCCTGAAAAAGATCCTATCACGGCATCGAATTTAATGGGGTTCCAACTAAAAATGGGAAAACCCATCGATTTGATTGAGGGAAATTTAAGTGGTATCCACTTGATCAATCAAATTGCTGCTCAAAGGAAAAATGGAAAAGAGGTGGACCAAGAAAGCCTTCAAAAGTTGCGAGATTTCTTAGCGAAAGAAAATACCCCTGTCTTACTACTTGCTGGCTATCGAAATTTATTTAGCAGTGCCAATCTGGTAGACCCAAGTTCAGATCTTCGTCTTCTAGATTCCCTTGCTACTCGAGAAGATTTAATCGATTATAGAATGCAATTCCAAGAAACCGCAATCATTCGAAGTTTGGGAGCAGGTAGAATCACTGAATCAGTGAAAAACTTGAACGGCTTGGCTTTTAGAAATCCTGGTGATGCAGCCTATTATTTAAACCTCACTGGATTGATCCTTGCGCAGAACTTGGACTTCGAAAAGGCATCTAAAGACTTTTTGGTTTCGGAACAAAAGGGTTTTCAAGCGCAACTCCCCTTACATAAAGCAGTACTTTCTTGGACTAAAGATTCCATAGACAGCCCCAACAAACTAGAACTCTCCTCACTTGAGGCTACAGTTTCATTTTTTGGAAAATTCAATGAAACCCTACCCAAAAATTTATTTGAATCTTGGAAAATTAGTGCGCCTGAGGCATTGAAAACAGAGATTGCGTTACGGCTTTTAAG
>JALRIY010000362.1 GCA_023255285.1 Algoriphagus sp. | reverse complement strand
TGAAGGCTCAAGGGGCAACACAATTGATATTGGATCTGCGAGACAATCCAGGAGGATTGATCAATGAGGCGGTGGAGATTGTCAATCTATTTATTCCAAAAGGCAAGGAAGTTGTGAAGACAATTGGCAAATTGCAACAGGTCAACTATACGTACAAAACTACCAAAACACCTGTAGACAAAGAAATCGGGGTCATTGTGTTAATCAATGAGCGAAGCGCTTCTGCGGCTGAAATTGTAGCAGGCGCACTTCAAGATTACGACCGAGCGGTTTTATTAGGACAAAAATCATTTGGTAAAGGCTTGGTTCAAACCACCTTGCCTTTGAGTTTTAATGCTCAAATCAAAGTGACTACTGCCAAGTACTACATCCCTAGTGGGCGTTGCATCCAAGCTATTGACTATGCCAAATCGCGGGAGGATGGCTCAACTGGAACTGTTCCAGACTCTTTGAGAAAGGCTTTCAAGACT
The DNA here is from genome assembly GCA_023255285.1 of Algoriphagus sp. Lineage (GTDB taxonomy): Bacteria > Bacteroidota > Bacteroidia > Cytophagales > Cyclobacteriaceae > Algoriphagus. Next base: position 871 of record JALRIY010000362.1, on the reverse strand, counting down.
GCCAATGGAAGGATTGTCTTGGATGGTGCAGGGATCGAACCTGATGAAAAGGTGACTGAAAAGTCCTATGCCCCCATTTCTTATACCTTGGTAGCGGGCAATCATGTTTTCGATTATGCAACTACCTTTTTTTACAAAAATCCTACAATCGCCAGTCCCAGCACCTTTGAGGTGAGCGAAGAGGTATATGCTGATTTCAAGAATTTTCTGGTAGGAAAAGAATACGATTACACGACTTATACGGAAAAATCGGTCCAGGATATGGAAAAGTTCTTAGCAAAGGAATCTTATTTTGATGAAGTTAAGGAGCAGTTAGAGCTAATAAAATCCAAGGTTAACCATAGTAAGGAAAATGATTTGGATACCCATCAAAAAGAAATCAGAAAAATCCTTGGAGAGGAGCTTGTTTCCCGGTATTACTTCCAGGAAGGGATGATTGAAGCCAGTCTTCAAGGAGATCCAGTGATTGAATTGGCCAAGGAGTACTTTGCTTCGCCTACTCGGATGTCCAAGGCCTTGTTGGGGTCTAGCAACTAATTTGGAATGGCTTTTATTTTATCCATAGAGACTTCTACTTCCATCTGTTCGGTGGCAATTCACGATCAGGGAAATTTGCTTGCTTTGGCTGAAATAGATGAGCCTGGAGCCCATGCTGAAAAGTTATTGGGATTGGTAGGGGAAGTGTTTGAAAAAGCAGGTCTAAGTTTTGGAGATTTGGATGCAGTGGCCGTATCTCAAGGGCCAGGATCTTACACAGGCCTTCGTATTGGGGTTTCCACGGCCAAAGGGATTGCTTTTGCCTTAGAGATCCCGTTGATTGGCATCAATACCTTGCAAGCCATGGCGGCTAGTCAGCCTATAAGTCAAGGGG
>JALRIY010000361.1 GCA_023255285.1 Algoriphagus sp. | reverse complement strand
AGATCCATTTATGATTACTTACAGCCCTACCGAACAGCTTTTGACTCAGTTGGACTTTAATGCAATCAGCCTTCCTTCTATCGTCAATCATTATGTCAATATCGTAGTAAAGACTGGGGAAGAAAATCAAACTCGGTTGGATGGGGTAGTTATTGGAAATAGTTTTCAAATGTTGCCGGGAGACCCAACTTATAAATTTGCACGAATCGAAATTACTCAAGGTGTACATGAATTGTCCAATCCTGCTGGATTTGCGGCCTATGTGTATGGCTTTGGAAATATTGAATCCTATGGTTATGCAGCAGGTGCAGCATTAAATAACTTGAATTTTGAAACTAAACCAGAGTATGCCTTTGATGTAGAAGGAGATAATGTGGCTTGCCTCAATCAGGAAGGAGCATGGACCATAAATTCTGAAAATCCAGATTTCACCTACTTTGTTTGGGATTTTGGGGACGGAACCCCCACAGAAATTGGAAAAAATGTTACCCATACGTTTAAGCAACCTGGTAAATACGAAGTGAGTATTGTGGCTTCCTTGAGCCCGAATTCCTGCGATGATCAAGAGGAAACGACCTTTGAAGTAGAAGTTTTGAAGACAGAAGCAGTCTTGTTGGGTGCACAATCTGTATGTCCAGAAGTGGAGGAAGTGATGTACCGATTAAAGAATAAACAAAATATTTCTCGAATGGAATTTGAAGTGGAAGGAGGAACTATTCTGGAAACTTATTCCGATTCTGTGTTGATTAGGTGGGGTCCTTCAAACCCGGATGCCTTCGTCCGACTAGTACCTTTTTCAGAAAATGGATGCCCCGGGGAGGTGATCGAGCTTCCTGTCGTGGTTGAACTTCGTATTGAAGTTATTGAAGCGCAAGGAGAAAAGGAAGTATGCTTTGACCCTTCGATGCGATTTACCTATGCAGCACCGAATCCATCAAATGGACGAAGATACGAATGGGTCGTACAAGGGGGGACCTTGGTAAGCGGACAAGATTCTGATAAAATTGAGGTCATTTGGGACCAAGAAGATGTATTAGGTACAGTTGGATACACCGCATATAGTTTGGTGGACAACTCTTGCGCTGGTACAGCACCCGACATTCAAGTGAAAGTTGCAACCCAATTGAGGTTGGCTACTCAATTAATTACCGATGTAGCCTGCTTTGGGCAGGCAACAGGGAAAATTGAAGTTCTGGCAGCTGGAGGAACGAGTAGTGCAACTATCCCCTACACCTTTGAATGGTCTCATGATGCTACGCTGAAGTCATCAAGTGCATCCAACCTCAAGGCTGGTCTATACACAGTTAAAGTCATCGACGCGCTAGGCTGTACCCAAAGCATCGCCGATAT
>JALRIY010000360.1 GCA_023255285.1 Algoriphagus sp. | reverse complement strand
GGACTACTGCAGATTCTCCGACGTGGTAAAGTCCTTCATTGAGCTGAACACTTGTTTCTTCGCTAAATTCAATTTCAAAATTTGAAAAATCAGCTGCAAGATCCTCCAACGAAAATAGCATACTCCAATCTTTTGGACCACCTGCACGTTCATTGATTGAATTGAACTCCAAATGACGCTTAGAAAACCCTTCCAAAACTAGATACCCTCCGGGCTTTAGCATCCGAGCCAATTTCTGATGAAAAATTTTACGGACAGGCGCTGGAAAGTGAGCGTAGACCAATACCAAAGCATCAAAACTTTCTTCCTTTGCATCAAAGTCAGTTACGGAAGTGACAATGTAATCAATTTCAACTCCTTTAGCAGCAGCCAATTGTATCGCTTTAGTCCTACCTGCATCACTTTGATCAAATGCAACTACTTCCCAACCACTGCATGCAGCAAAAACTGCATTTCTACCCTCTCCCTCTGCAGGAAAAAGTGCTTTACCAGGGGGTATTTTTTTGAATTCGCTACTAAAAAATACATTCGGAGCAGTTCCGTAAGCATAAACTTCATCTCCATAACGTGCATTCCAAAAATCTTTCATCTTTATTTTTTTTTAAAACCCTAGCATCATCTTATTAATTCCAACAGCTACTAATTTTTTAACAGTTAAAAAAAAAGAGGGCAACTGTAATGCGCCCCCTTTCCTTAGAATCTATTCACTTAGAATTTACGGTATTTGCCACCCAGGTATTTATTCGCTTTTCGCTCTGAAAATTTCGCTTTCTTACTATTCCAATGGAGGGTTTCATTTGGAAAACGCCCAGCAATCACCCCTAAAAGGATAGTCTCGGTCAAGCGCGCAGAATAAGAAAATGGAGCGCTACAGTCACCCTTCCCTAAGCAGGCATCCACAAATTGATGGTAATGTTTTTTACTCTCCCCAGCATAATCCTTCACAGGTGCCCCCAAATTGAAAGGAGTCACATCAAATTTTTGATACTCCCCGTTCACAATCCACCTTGGCAGTTGCTGGAAGTGAGGTAGCAACAGCCTCCCCTTTTCACCCATAAACATCGCTCCCTGGTCTGGGAGCTTGTCCCCGTTGGGAAGTATCAAATCCTCGTGCTCGTCAGGGGCTCCTGGCCCATCGTACCACACCCACTTCAAGGTATCGGTGGTATATGGCGTAGCAGGGAATTCATAGGTTACCACATTGTTTTCTGGAAATCCAAAACCAGTCGGTTTTCTGCATTGATTGACTATAGTCCGAGGCACATCCAATTGGAGTGCATTGTAAGGAGTATCAAAAATATGAACACCCATATCACCAAGTGTTCCACATCCAAAGTCAACAAGTTTTCTCC
>JALRIY010000035.1 GCA_023255285.1 Algoriphagus sp. | reverse complement strand
CAAGGCATAGGTGGCCAAACGACCTTTCAAGGCGCTATTGTCTTCCAGCACTTTCAGGGTTTTGCCGTTGGCTTCGTTGAGCGTGACGGTCACCGGGCTGTCGGCAGTGCTATGGTAGCCTATGAAAAAGCGGTGATCGGGGCTCATGTTGATGCTATGGGTACCCTTAGCTGGGCTAAGTAGCTTTTTGCCCTTGCCATCCAATTGGATCACATAGAGGTGTCTCTCTAAAGGGGATTTTTCGGTGGAGAGGTAGTAGAGTTTTTTGCCCTTCTCGTCTACTCCCACCAAGGAACTCACTTCCCAAGGACCTGTAGTCAGCTGACGAATCAAGGTGCCATCCAAGTTATGGTGATAGATGTGTTTGTATCCATCCTGCTCAGAGGTACGTATAAAGGTTTTTCCATCACTGAGGTACTGCAGGTCATCGTTGTAGTCCAAGTCCACATAGGTGGCAGAGGTCTCGGATAGGATGAGTTTGCTCTCTCCCGTGCTCGCATTGGCCTGCAAGAGATCCAATTGATTTTGAAGTCGATTCAGGCGGATAAATGCCAGCTGGTTTGGATCCTGGGTCCAGTACAAACGGGGTAGGTATTGGTCTGTCTCCGGTCCCGCATCCATTTGGTGTATTTTTTTGGAGGCAAGGTCTACCACATGAATGGAGACCAATGCGTTTTTTTCACCTGCTTTGGGGTACTTAAACATGTAGTCTTGTGGATAGAGCGGACCCCAAGTTTGCATGTTGAACTCAGGCACTTCGCTTTCGTCAAATCGGATAAAGGCAATTTTCTTTCCATCTGGGGACCATTTGAATGCCTGAGCCATGGAAAATTCCTCCTCATACACCCAGTCTGCAGCCCCATTGATGATGCGGTTACCTTCCCCATCAAAGGTAAGTTGGGTGGTAGTGTTGCTGGCGAGATCGGTTACGTACAGGTTGTTGTCCATGACAAAGGCTACCTGATTGTTGTCCGGGGAAAGGGTGGCGTAGGAGATTTTTTCGCCTCCCATGAGCTGCTGCTTTTGTCCAGAGGTAAGGTCTACTACATAAAAAATCCCTTTGGAGGAACGGCGGTAGATAGACTCCACATCCGTAGCTAAAAGGGCTTTGGATTCATCGGCATTGAAACTGTAATCCGAGAAGGCGATGCCTAAGGCCTGCCCATCGAGTAGGACACCGACCTCTTCTCCAGTTGAGACCTTGATTTTAACTACGGCTGGGGCACCATTTCGCTGAACCAAGGAACTGTAATAGTTGCCGTCTTTCATCCAGTTGATGCCATAAACCGACTTTTGTGAGAAGGTTCCTTTTTTGAAGACGTCTTCCAAACTTACTTTTTTAGGAGTTTGGGCCTGAAGAGAAAAGCTTAATGCAGCTATTGCGCAGCAAAGCAGCACAGAGAATTGCCAATTCTTACTCATATTTTTTTATTTTTGGATACGTATCAGGTGAATAGTAGGGCCTAAAGATATAAAATGGCTTAGGTATTCTAAATCTTTGGAGCGTAAACAGAAAATAAGCTATTTCGTCCCGTAAATTTTTCCCCCATGAAGAAGAAAATTGCCTTGGTCACCGGAGGCTTTACAGGTGAGTCAGTGATCTCCTTAAAAAGTGCCGCCGTAGTCGAGAAGACCATTGACCGAGAGCGCTATGAGGTATTTACGATCTACATATATCCGGGAAATTGGCATTATTTGACTTCTTCAGGGGAGAAGATCGCCGTGGATCTTAATGATTTTAGCCTTCAGTTGGGGGAAAAGAAAATCACATTTGACGGGGTGTTTACCATCTTACATGGATCTCCTGGAGAGGATGGCAAACTAGCAGGATATTTTGATTTACTCGGTATTCCATACACCACCTGTGACCAGCTTACTTCTGCGATTACGATGAACAAAGGCTATACCAAGGCCATTGTACAGACCATTCCCGAATTGCAGGTAGCCCGTTCGATGCAGCTTTTTGAGCAGGAGGCAACGGCTGCAAGCAGAATTCAGGAGGAACTTCAATTGCCCTTATTTATCAAGCCTAACAATGGAGGAAGCTCTATTGGTATGAGCAAGGTAAAAACTTGGGAGGAACTTCCGGAAGCCTTGGATAAGGCCTTTGCAGAAGATTCCCAGGTGCTTGTGGAGGAGTTTGTGTCTGGCAGGGAGTTTTCGGTGGGGATATTTAAGGAAAATGGAAAGATTACCGTGTTGCCGGCAACAGAAATTGTCAGCAGCAGGGAGTTTTTTGATTACGAAGCCAAATATGTACCTGGGGTCTGTGAGGAAATCACGCCAGGACGAATGAATTCTGAGGAAGTGGCCCGAGTAGAACGCATTGCACAAAAAGTCTATGCAGTGCTCAATTGCAAGGGAGCAGTACGTATCGACTACTTTCTTCAAGAGGATACTGGAGCCTTTTATTTTATTGAGATCAACACAGTTCCAGGCCAAACGGAAACCAGTTTGATTTCGCAACAGGTGCGGGCCATAGGGTTGGATGTTTCCCATTTTTACACCCTCCTCATTGAAGAGATGTTTGCTGCGGCCAGCAAGAAGTAAGTGGAACAAGATTTGCTTTTCCTTCCAGGAAATGAGACATTTTTTGCAATTAGTACTAATTTTGTGAAAGAAAGCGTTCGCTAATGATTCAAAAACTATTTCCTCTGGACAAAAACTACATCCTTCGTCAGGCCCAATCGGTCCTGGAAGAAGAGTTATTGGATCAGATGGTCGTTGAATTAAAAGCATCGTATACGCAACTGTACAATCCTCTGCAGTTGATGGACGCTACTTACCGTTCAATTTTGGATAGAAATGAATTTCCTCGCGAACGAATTCGGGTTATTTATAGACAGCTGTGTGGTATCTACCGATTCCGGCATGGAGACAATCAGCTTGAGCTTTTATTTGACGGGCGCACTCATTTCGAGAAGTTCCAAGAGGACTGGACCACTTGTTTATTGGCTTATGTGCGGCAATTAGGTCAGCACGAGCCCTATGTGAAAACGCTACTTCGAATGACCTTACTTCACGACACGGAGTCTCGGGCGGAGTGGGCAGAGAATCATTGCAAGGGGTTTATCAACCAGTTTTTTGATCTAAAAGTAATCAAACGACAAGGCGAACTTCGTCTAAAAGTATCCTAAACCTAGGGGATAGGTTGATTAGCTCTTAGAAATTAGGACTTAGCAGGTATTTGCTGTAGAATTCATCTATCACCTTGACTGCTTCCGTGGCGGTATCTACTACACAAAATAAGTCTAAATCCTCTTTACTGATGTAGTGTAGGCCGTCCTGAAGTAGTCTGCTTTTTATCCAATCAACTAGTCCTGCCCAGTATTCTTTGCCTACTAGTACAATCGGGAAACGACCGATCTTGTTGGTTTGGATAAGGGTGAGTGCTTCAAAAAACTCATCTAGCGTACCAAACCCGCCAGGGAGGACAACAAAGCCTTGGGAGTAACGGACAAACATGACTTTCCGCACAAAGAAATAATCAAAGTTGAGCAGCTTGTCTCGATCGATGTATAGGTTGTTAAACTGTTCGAATGGGAGTTGGATGTTAAGTCCTACTGACTTTCCTCCCTCTGAGTGCGCGCCTTTATTTCCTGCTTCCATGATGCCTGGACCGCCGCCCGTGATTACTCCATAGCCATGGCGAACGAGTTTAGCTGCAATTTCCTCAGCAGTTTTATAGTATTCATGTTCACGAGGAGTACGTGCAGAACCAAAAATGGTGACGCAGGGGCCTATTTTTGCGAGCTTATCAAATCCCTCCACAAATTCAGCCATAACTTTGAAGATGGCCCAGGAGTCGGCACTCTTTATTTCGCTCCAGTCTCGTTCCTTAAAGGCTTTTCGGATGCGTTCTTCTAAATTATTACTTTCTGACTCACTCATGTTATTCCTTATTTTGGTTTAAGGATACGATTCTTAGATAGTAAAGATGGGAAATTTTAAAAAAATCAATACAAGTGACTGATACAGAGCGGAAAAAAATCAAAGGGTTTATCCGCAATCTGGTACTATTGCTGAATGGAAGAGTTAATTCCTGCAGATAAACCGACCACGTTTGATAAACCACGATTCACAGCTCACAAAAATAATCCTCAACTAGCATTTCCTAGGCTAGTGGGTACTTAAGTAAATATTCATAAAAATCCGGCTGCTTTCTAGGACAAATACCCAAAAGGCCTGCTAATTTTGTCTGATAATTAACTAGAGATGAATCTTTTTGAAAAGGCGCAGGCGGTAGAAGGGCTCTTTGTAAAGTTGGAGGAGCAATCCAAACAATTTCATAAAGAAGCGGGTATGGGATGTATTTCTGGATGTGGATTTTGCTGCTCCAATCCAGAAGTACCTGCATCTACCTTAGAGTTTTTGCCTCTAGCTTTTGATTTGTATGAAAAGGGAATTGCAGAGGAGCTTGCTGCCCAGCTTGCTGAAGGCAATTCCAAAGGGATTTGTGTGGTGTATCGAGCGCAGTCTACCGATTTGAGTAAAGGTTTTTGTGGCAATTATGCCAAAAGGGGAATGATTTGCCGTGTATTTGGGGCCTCTGCTCGAAAAAATAACAAGACTAATTTGAAAGAATTGATTACCTGTAAATTGCTCAAAGCAGAACGACCAGATGCTTTCCAAAACCTGACAGTGCGCATAAACGCCGATTTAGACATTCCTTTGGCACCTGCTTACTACACGCAACTCAAAGATATTGACGAGGCTTTGAGTGAACTACACCCGGTTAATAAGGCAATCTTGCTCGCCTTGGAATTAGTATTGCGTTTTCATTACTACGAAACAGAAGGGACGCTGAGCTAAGTTGTTTTTTTGATCATTGTATTTTGAGTATATTCGTTAATTCATAGCAGGGGCTTTCCTTACAAAAATAGTTCGCATGTTGAATTTTACTGAGCTTATTCAGACCTTCAAATCTCTTATTGAAACTAGGATTGAACTTGTCAAATCAGATATTCAAGACCAGTTGGTAGGAATTCTTTCCCGGCTGATTTTATTGATATTGATAGGGTCAATCCTATTGGTAGCAGGTTTATTTCTTTCCTTATCTCTTGCTTTTTACATTAGCCAGGTAACGCAAAGCCCTTACCTTGGATTTTTGGTTGTTGCGGTTTGCTATTTGCTTGTAGTCGTAATCCTCTACCTAACTAAAGATACCCGTGGATTTCAGCAGCAGGGCAATATATTTTTGAAAAAATTTATTTTTGATTCAACTAAAGGAAAGGACACCGATGAGCAAGGAACTTGAACAGAAATCTGCCGCGCTTGAGGAAGCTTTAGCAAAGCAGTTGAATGAGATAAAAAAAGGCTCTGAGGATTGGGTTAAAGTAGGAGCAATAGTCGGGGTAGGTGCATTAGTAGTCTATGGACTATCTCGGCTAAGTTCAAAAAAAGAGGAAAAAACTACCGATAAAGCTTTAGTAGTATTGGAGCGAGAAGGCCTGCTGAATCCAGATATTAGGGAGCGACTTACCCAAACCAAACCTTCTTCCCTATGGACTGGACTAGCGCAAAAAGTTCTTTTTTTGGGCCTTGCGCTTGCTAAGGATAAGCTGTACGAACAATTTTTTGCGGAATCCGCAAAGCCTGAGGAGAATAAAGACCTTTGAGGTAAACCCAACCCTTGAGGTCTTCAAGTCCTCGAAGGTTGGGTTTACCTCAAAGGGTTCAAGTTCTTGGGTTTTTATAAAACCTTCGAAGTTTCTTGAAATCTTAAAGGTTAGACATTAATTAAGGACTCTCGTCGACGCATTTTTCCAGCAGGTACCCCATACATCATCTTAAATCTTCTGCAGAAATAGGCCGTATCCTTGTATCCTACTTCTTTGCCGATAGTGCGGATAGATTTTTTGGTGGTACGCAGCAAATCTACGGCTGCTTCAAGACGTTGGTATTCAATGTAATCCTGTGGATTGATGCCAGTAAGCATTTTGAAGTATTGCCCTACATAATCCTCGGAAACATTTGCGACTTTGGCGAGCACCTTGTTGGAAAGATCTCCACTAATATTGCTCTTGATATAGGTGAACAAATCAATCAATCGGGGGTCTTTGAAATAGGTTGCATTGGTCGATAATTCCTCTGTGAAAAGTCGGTTTTTAAGGATATGCCGTAGCAGTTCAATCACCAAGACCTCTGTGAGAGACTTTAAACATCGTTCCTTGCCTACACCCGTATTTTCAATTTCTTTCATCAGATCTTCCACTAGGGTAGTAATCCGATCATTGAATCGGATGATAAATGGAGGAATATCTAAGGAGTTAAAAAAGTTGACCACGTCAAAGACTTTAGATTCAAATTGAAAAATCGAAATACAATCTTCTTCTGAAGATTTGATGTCTTTGTAACTGATACTTTGCAGATGTTTTCTTTTGGTTTCTGCAAACTGATCTCCTGTAGTTTCTTGTTTGGAAGTTTTTGTCCCAAAAGTGAGTGTAGTCTTTCGATCTTTTGGGAGAAAAATTACCTCGCCTTCGTTCACCAGCTCTTGGTCTTCACCAAACTTTAAACTCCCATGATGGAGCAAAACGAGGGTGTTTTCATTTTCTTGGTAATTGATTACCGTGATAGGCTTTTCTATTTTATAATTACTCCCCTTGAGAAAACGAACTTGTACTGACTCAATTACTTTGTTGTAATATTCCATGGCCTTCTAAAAATTTTGGTTTAATGTCACCTGATCCAACTTGCGAGTACACAAAAAAGACGATAGAATAGTGTCGCTTTTCGTTGATAGATTATTATTCACTTGGTAATTCCCCGTTCACGCAAGGTTTAAACTAAAGATCTTTGGTTGCTGCAAGCAAAGGGAAAATAAAATTAAAAATATGATTTTTCCAATTATAAAACTGCATTTTAGATTTAAAAAATTAAATACACAAAAAAAAAAGGAGTAATTTTTGTCTAATTACCCCTTATGCATGGATGGAAATAGCTTATTTCAAGACACCTCTTGAAATAACAATCCGTTGAATTTCAGAAGTTCCTTCATAAATCTGTGTGATTTTAGCATCTCGCATCAATCGTTCCACATGGTATTCCTTGACATATCCATAGCCACCATGTACTTGAACAGCCTCTACAGTCACGTTCATGGCTACTTCGGAAGCATATAATTTGGCCATGGCAGAAGCCTGTGCATACTCTTTGCCTTGATCTTTCAGCCAGGCTGATTTGTAGACCAAGAGGCGAGCAGCTTCGATTTGGGTAGCCATATCGGCCAATTTGAATTGAATAGCCTGATGCTGGCTGATGGGCTTGCCAAAGGTTTTACGTTCTTTAGAGTAGGCCAGGGCAAGTTCGTAAGCACCTGAGGCGATTCCAAGGGCTTGTGCTGCAATCCCTATACGCCCTCCATTAAGTGTTTCCATGGCAAAAGTGAAACCAAAGCCTTCTGCTCCAATACGATTTCTGACAGGGACTTTTACATCTATAAACAAAAGAGAGTGGGTATCTGATCCGCGTATTCCTAATTTATCTTCCTTTTTACCTACTACAAACCCGTCCATACCTTTTTCTACAATGAAGGCAGAAATACCTTTGTGGCCTTTGCTTGGATCTGTTTGGGCAATGACAAGGTAAATCGATGCAGAAGAACCGTTTGTAATCCAGTTTTTGGTACCATTCAACAAATAGTAATCCTCTTGCAGGACTGCAGTGGTTTGTTGAGAGGTAGCATCCGATCCTGCTTCGGGTTCGGAAAGGCAAAATGCCCCCAAAACCTCTCCTGTAGCTAGTTTAGTTAAGTAATTCTGCTTTTGTTCTTCGGTTCCGTATTTCTCAAGCCCCCAGCAGACCAAGGAATTGTTGACGGACATGGAAACCGATGCAGAGGCATCAATTTTTGAGAGTTCTTCCATTGCAATTACGTAGGAAATGGTATCCATGCCTCCACCTCCAAAGTTGGGATCAACCATCATTCCCATAAATCCGAGTGCCCCCATTTTTTGGATTTGTTCGGTAGGAAATCTAGCCTCGGTATCTCGATCGATTACGCCAGGAAGCAATTCACTTTGGGCAAAATCTCGAGCGGCTTTTTGTACGGCGAGCTGCTCTTCGGTCAATTGAAAATTTAGCATTGCAAATTGGGTTTATATCTGTTCAAACGGAGGGAAAAAAGAAAAGGGACATTCGTCCCTTTTCAAAATGATGTATGGTCCATTAATCTCGGTTTCCAAAGAAAACAAATATGTAGTAGGCTAGTGTGACCAAGGAGGCCATGGCTGCTACTAAATAGGTGCGAGCAGCCCAATTCAATGCATCTTTAGCCATAGCATATTCGGAAGAAGTCACCACGTTGCGATTTTGCACCCAAGCCAATGCACGGTTGGAAGCATCAAATTCTACGGGTAGGGTCACTAACGTAAAGAGAGTCATGACAGAATAGGAGCCTACCACCAAATAGCCGATAAATTCGTACGGCAGCCCCAAGGCAAACCCACCGAACAAAGAAGCGAGCAACACAAAATTTAGTACTTTACTAGAGATATTTTGAATAGGAACCATCGCAGAGCGCATGTTCAACCAGGAATAAGAAGTGGCATGTTGTACCGCGTGACCACATTCGTGAGCAGCTACCGCCGTTGCTGCTGCATTTCTGCCATAGAAAACATCAGGCGAAAGGTTGACCGTCTTGTCTGCGGGATTGTAGTGGTCCGTAAGCTGTCCCTCAACGCAAGTCACACGCACATCATGGATGTTGTGATCGGCAAGCATGAGTTTGGCGATTTCTTCCCCAGAAAGATTGGCCTGTAGTGGGGTTTGAGAATACAATTTAAATTTGCTTTTCAGCTTATTGCTAACTACAAATCCAAGGATAGCAAATACAATTACGATTAGGATAATCATCTTATTTATTTTTAACTGGGTGTAACTACGAATTTAAGGAGTTAAAGGTTTTTTCCAAGCTGGGGTTTTCAACAAAAGAATCCAACTGACGAGTCCTACGCCTAGAATTAGTAACATTTGGGTTCCATGAATAATTGCTGCAAATATTTTGCCATCGGCTTCAGGAACTCCAAATACCATTAAAATGTAGGCAACTAAGGCATGAAAAGTGCCAATACCTCCTTGAACAGGCGCAATCATGCCAATAGTTCCCATCACCATCACCAATAGAACTTGACTTCCCGACAAATTGGCAGCCGCTTCGACGCCTTGAGAAACGGTATACATGGTTAGAAAGTAGATGATCCAGATGGCCACCGAACTCAACCAAAAACCGGCTGGATTTTTTAAGTGGCCAATAGCACGAACTCCTGAAAGCAATTGCCGGATAAATAATTGCATTTTATTGATGAAGGTATGGCTCCGATACTTTCTACCTAGGAGGTATAGGACGAATACAAAAACAACTCCACCGCCAAGTAGTAGTGGGCCTTTCTCAAGAAGGCTAGTTGAAATAGCAGAAAGATTTATGAGTTCGCCAGCCAAGGCAATAAATAATTGGCTTTCAAGTAAGAAGGCAATAAAAATAGTACCTGTCATAAAAAGGAGGTCTACGCTTCGTTCGACGAGCACCGTACCGATAGCCTGGCCGATGGGCACGCCGTTGTTTCGCGTTAAAACGGAGCATCGGGCAACTTCTCCTGCTCTAGGAATCAGCAAATTGACTAAATAGCCCACCATGACTGCATGGTAGGCGCGGTTGGAGGTAACTGGTAATTGGCCTGCTTCTTGGCGAAAGAGTAATGCCCAGCGCCAGCCTCGAAGCCAATACCCTGCCCAGGCGATTCCTAGGGAAAGAAGGATCCAAAACCAGTTGCTTGAAGCGAGTTGCGCTTGGAGTTGGTCAAATTCTAGATCTCGGTACAAAAACCAAAAAATCCACAGGGCTATGCTTAAGGATAGCACCACTTGTAGGAGTTGTTTGATTTTTGGATGAAGCATCAAAAAACTTGGTTTTTATCGTCTGGGAATACGAGAATAGGTTGGTGGCTTTTTGCTTCTTCTGGGCTCATACCCGCATAAGCAATGACAATTACCACGTCTCCTACCGCTGCTTTTCTGGCTGCAGGACCATTGAGGCATACCGTCCCTGATCCCCGTTCTCCTTTGATGACATAGGTTTCGAGGCGTTCCCCATTGTTCACATTGACCACCTGCACTTTTTCATTTTCAAAAAGCTGGGCGGCATCCATCAGGTTTTCATCTAGGGTGATGGAGCCTACATAATGTAATTCTGCTTGAGTAATTTTTACCCGGTGAATTTTTGACTTTAAGAGTTGGAGTTGCATGTGGTTTAGTTTTCGCAGGGCAAAATTAGAGAATAATGGGCAAGTTATCGATCAATCTTACCTGACCCACGTAAGCAGCGATGCAAATAGATCTTGGGGCGTCCTGCGTAAACGAGTCAAAAATTTCAAATGTTTCGGGATGCAAAAGGGCGAAGTATTCCAATTTAGTGTTTGCCGCATTGGAGAAGGCCGCTTCGGTATCGGCCAGTACTGTAGTCCAAAGGTCTCCGGTCAGCAGTCGTTTTTTTGCTTGACTGAGTTGCTGGTACAATAGCAGGGCCTGCTGACGCTCTTCTGGCTTGAGGCGCATGTTTCGTGAGGACATGGCAAGGCCGTCTTTTTCCCTGCGGGTGGGCACTACTTCGATGCTGAGCGTAAAGGAGAGGTCCTGAACTAGGCGCTTGATTACGGCCACTTGTTGTAAATCTTTTTGACCAAAAAAAGCACGATTGGGTTGAATCAGGTTAAAAAGTTTGGCAACGACTAGTCCTACACCATTGAAGTGTCCGGGGCGAAACTTACCTTCCAATACCTGCTCTAGGTCTCCAAAATCGAAGCGTAAGCGAGTAGGTTGTGGATATAGGGTAGTTACCGAAGGCACAAAAACATAGGCTGCTCCAGCTGCCTCGAGTTGGGCAAGATCTGACTCTAATGTTTGGGGGTAATTTTTAAAATCGTCACTGGAATTAAACTGTGTAGGATTTACAAAAATGGATACCAGGGTAATGTCCATGGAGGCAATACTTTTTGCAACTAAATCTAGGTGACCTTGGTGAAGCGCACCCATGGTTGGTATGAATCCAATCTTCTTATTTTCTTTGAAAATAGATGCCCAAATGGGTCTCCATTCTGCTTCCGTATGGAATACCTTCATGTAAAGGAAATTTTTGGCTAAATGGAGTAAAACTAGATTAATATCCACAAATCCAATGCTTTTAGGCTTTTTTTATTTACCTTTGTGCCCGTTGTTTATCACGATACTAAAATCCCCATAGCATGTCCAAACTACGTATTCTCTACGTTGCTAGTGAAATCAACCCCTTTTTACAAACATCCAAGGTAGCTACATTCTTACGATCACTTCCCCAGGCAATGCAGGAGCGAGGGATGGAAATCCGAATTTTGGTGCCTCGATTTGGCTTGATTAATGAGCGGAAAAATAGACTGCACGAGGTGGTTCGATTATCAGGCATCAACATTACAGTTGGAGAGGAAGAAAAGCCTTTGATTATCAAAGTAGCATCGATCCCCAATGCGAAACTTCAGGTGTATTTTATTGACAATGAAGATTATTTTCAACGGAAGTATGTCTTTCATGATAAGCAGCAGCGTTTTTATGAAGACAATGACGAGCGCGCTATTTTCTTCTGCAAGGGGGTCATTGAGACAGTAAAAAAATTAGGATGGGCTCCAGACATCGTGCATTGTAACGATTGGATGACCTCCCTAATTCCTATGTATTTAAAGACCACCTACAAAAATGAACCTCTGTTTAAGGATACCAAATCAGTATTTGGAATTTATACAGATGGATTTACCCATATTTTTGGCGATGATTTGTTAAACAAGGTTAAGATGGTAGATGTCGATGATACTATTTTAGCACCTTTGGAGAGCAAAGATTTTTCGGGCTTCATCAAGATGGGTATAGCCTACGCCGATCAGGTGGTTCAAGGCTCGGAAGTTTCGGCAGACTTGAGTCAACTAATTGGAGATTTTTCAAAAAATCAGAAATTTGAAATCAGTTTTGAAGAAGAGCAACAAGCTCATGAAGAGTTGTATGGAATGTACACCAGCCTTGCGGGCTAAGTTTTCCGTTTTTGCGTTTTTTCTGCTTTTGATCCTTGGGGGATGTAGTGATCCTGCAACCCTCGGGCTTGAGCTTGCGCCTGAAAACAATCAGATTGGGGTTTTCTACAAGGAAATTCCTTTGGATGCGCAGGTTGTACTATTGGACTCATTTAACACCACCAACGCTGGTATTTTAATTGTAGGACACGAGGAAGACCCCTATTTCGGGATGACAAAAAGTACGGCTTACACGCGTTTGCACATTGAACAAGAAACAGAGCGGCCAGGGCCTTTGGCGGTTTTGGATTCAACCTTTTTTACCTTGGCCACTGTCAGTGTGAATGGAGCTGACTTAGACGAGGAAAAAAAGTATTCGGTTCATTTATTGGATGAGCCTATTTTGGATACCTTGTATTACAATTTCAGTAAGCTTTCCTACCAACCTACACCTTTTGCATCTGTGGAGGTTGCATTTAAGGATACTAAAGACACTTTAATCAAGGCCCCAATCAATACAGCATTTGCAAATGAAATTTTCGGTAAACTTGTACGAGGGCTAGAATTCAACAATTTGTTTTCTTTCAGAAGGTATTTGCCTGGTGTAGCTATTGTACCACGAGCCGGTGATAATACGACAGCTGGGTTTTCATTAGGAGGCAATACCGGCATTACCTTTCACTACCACAATTTGGGTGATACCACGGCATTGAAATACACCATCACCACTTTTTCCTCGAGAAGCTTTAATGGGATAGAATCTGATCGCAGAGGCACTCCTACTGAGGTAGTGCAGGAAAATCAAAAATCGTATGAGACCGGTACTATTGTAGGGATGAAGTCAGGTTTGGGTCTCGCTATCCGATTAAATACCAGTCCCCTGGATGCATTTTTAGACACCCTTCAAGGAGTGGTTTTTAACCAAGTGGTCTTGAGGATGGGACCTATTGAAGATCAAGGAGATGACCAAACTCCTATTACGGGGATGGTTATGAAATTTGTTGACTCTCAGAATCAAGTACTTTTAAGTTCAATCAATAAAGCAGAGTTGCACCTTCAAGGAGATGGTCAACTTCAAGTAATTGAGGATGAGAATGGGAATCTTGTTCCGAACAACTTTTTTCCTTCTTCAGCGGTCATAGGATACAATCCAACAGAAAAGGTGCTATTGGGAGGAGTAAGTTCCTACTTAAATGCGCTTTACACCAAAGAGTTACAGCGAAAAGATGTGCTTCTTTATGCGATTACGCCCAATACAGGGGATGATTTCAAACGTTCTTTGAGACAATTTAAAGTTGCCAAGGACAAAGTGAAACTGACAGTGATCTATTCCAAAAACAAGTGATAAAAAATTTAAGAAAGTAACTACTTATCCCCTTTTGAATTTTTGAAAGGGGATTATTTTTTTTGGCACAATTCCTGTTTCTTTGTTTTACCAAAACCAACTTTTATAAATTTTTAGTTATGTGCGGAATAGTCGCTTACGTGGGGCAACAAGAAGCCCTTCCCATCATTCTTAAGGGATTAAAAAGGCTTGAATACAGAGGGTATGATTCCGCAGGAGTTGCTCTGATTGATCAAAAAGGATTAAGTATCTACAAAAAGAAAGGTAAGGTAGCCGAACTTGAAAACTACTTGAATGAAAGTGGGTTGATACAGGCAACTGTAGGTATCGGTCACACACGTTGGGCTACCCATGGGGAACCTAATGATACCAATGCGCATCCACATTATTCTTCCTCCGAGCGCTTTGCGATGATCCACAACGGCATCATTGAAAACTACGAGGTGCTCAAAAAAGACTTGCTCCAAAAAGGTTATACCTTCCAAAGCGAGACAGATACCGAGGTCTTTGTGAAGTTTATCGAAGACATCTACCAGAACAATAGTTGTTCCTTAGAAGAAGCTCTTCGTTTGGCACTACACAAGGTTGTAGGTGCTTATGCGATCGTGTTGATTAACCTTGAAGAACCCAATACGCTGATAGCGGCACGAAAAGGATCTCCTTTGGTGATTGGTGTAGGGGAAGGGGAATATTTCTTTGCTTCCGACGCTACACCAATCATTGAGTATACCAATAAAGTGGTGTATCTGGACGATTACGAAATTGCGGTCGTTCAACAGGGGGCGCTTCAAATCAAAACAATTGAAAATGTCTCGACCAATCCCTACATCAATCAGTTGGAGATGGAGCTGGAGGCAATTGAAAAGGGAGGTTACGAGCATTTTATGCTCAAGGAAATCTTTGAACAGCCCAAGTCTATCGCAGATTGTTTGAGAGGCAGATTAGATGCCAAGTCTGGAAGATTGGTGCTTGGAGGATTGCGAGAGTACATGAATAAGTTTCAAAATGCCGAACGCATCATCATCACCGCTTGTGGTACTTCTTGGCATGCAGGACTAGTTGCTGAATACTTATTTGAAGAGTTTGCCCGCATCCCTGTGGAGGTGGAGTATGCTTCTGAATTCCGTTACCGTAATCCTGTAATCAATGAAAAGGATTTTGTGATTGCTATCTCCCAATCCGGAGAAACTGCGGATACCTTGGCAGCTATTGAGCTCGCTAAATCACGAGGAGCTACTATTTTTGGGGTATGTAATGTGGTGGGTTCTTCCATCCCTCGTACCACCCATGCAGGATCCTATACGCATGCGGGACCAGAGATCGGGGTGGCTTCCACCAAAGCATTTACTGCTCAAATTTCTGTTTTGGCGATGATGGCCCTAAAATTAGGCTATCAAAGAGGTACGCTTCCGGAGAGCACCTACATCCAATTACTACATGAGCTAGCGGCCATCCCTGCTAAAGTAGAAAAAGCATTGGAGTCAAATGTGCTGATTGAGCAAATTGCTGCGGCATATAAGGATGCACGCAACATGCTCTATTTGGGTAGGGGCTACAACTTCCCTGTGGCTTTGGAAGGAGCCTTGAAGCTGAAAGAAATTTCTTACATCCATGCAGAGGGCTATCCTGCAGCAGAAATGAAGCACGGACCAATCGCTCTGATTGACGAGGAGATGCCGGTGATTTTTATCGCTACTCAGGATAGTTCCTACGAGAAAGTAGTGAGCAACATTCAGGAAGTAAAAGCCCGTAAGGGCAAGATTGTGGCAGTGGTCACCGAGGGAGATACCCAAGTAAAGGCCTTGGCTGATCACGTGATTGAAATTCCTGCTACCCACGAGGCTTTTGCACCTTTGGTTTCGGTAGTGCCCCTGCAGCTCTTCTCTTACCATATCGCGGTGATGCGAGGCTGTAATGTCGACCAACCTCGAAAC
>JALRIY010000359.1 GCA_023255285.1 Algoriphagus sp. | reverse complement strand
ACCGTACCGGTAATGGTTTGGGAAAATCCAAACCCAAACCAAAGCATTCCAATAAATACCAAAAATAAACGCATAAAATCTAAGACCGACCGCCATTGCAATACCGTTGTAAGGTAAGCCAATTTGATTTAAAATTTTGGCTTGCTTTAGTTTATAGTTAAGACATAAAAATCCTTTTTTGGTCTTTCCACTTTAAAAAATGACCGCGGACAATTGTCCGGTTTTGTAACACCTTATTTTTTTGATGCGCTCCAAAATGGCAATAAGTACATCTATTCTTCTTGGAATAGTTTTTGAAAATAAAGCAATCAACTATTTATTATGCTCAAATTACTCCTCTGGCTTATTCTATTTGTCATTTGTTGGCCACTCGCCATTGCCGCATTAATTCTATATCCTTTTGTTTGGCTTATTCTTCTTCCATTTAGGCTATTGGGAGTTGGGCTAAAATTCAGTTTTGATCTAGTCAAAATACTATTTAGGCTTCCTTTTCGACTGGTTGGAATTAAATAAAAACGGGAACTTCATTATTAGTTAGGGGAATTAACTTGCCCCCTCTTTCTTACCCTCGTACATTTCGTACTTCAATAAGCGGCAGTCGATTGTTCCATTCCAAAACTCAATCCGTCGGCTTGCTTTTAAGCCTACTTTCTTAGCCAAGTCCAGGTTGCCAGTGAAAATATACCCTCGGTAACCCGCACATTTTTGCTTCATAAAGTCCCCCATGCGCTTGTAGGTTTCTTCTAACTCTCCCAGGTCTCCTAGACGCTCCCCATACTCCGGATTAAAAAAGATAACTCCACGTGGCTTTTCTGGAATCTCTGTTTCTGCAAAATCTCCCGTCTGAAAATCAATGAGGTCTTCTACCCCCGCAAAAGCTGCATTCTCACGAGCAAAGGTGATGGCTTGTAAGGAAATATCAGAGGCAACGATTTTTACACCTGGGTTGTCAATGATTTTATTCTCCAACTTTCGCTTTTTCGCATGAAAGGTTTCCTCATTGTAGCCCAAAATATGCTGAAAGGAGTAATTTTCCCGGTACAATCCCGGATAACGCTTACTAGCAATTAAGGCTGCTTCGATAGCCAAGGTACCAGAACCACACATGGGATTGATAAAAGGCACTCTGGTATTCCACTCTGAGGCATAAATGGTGGCAGCTGCTAAAGCTTCCATCATAGGCGCTTTCCCAGGAATTTTTCGGTAGCCATGCTTGGCCAAGGTTTCCCCAGAAGTATTCAAGTAGACAATGGCTTGCGTTTCTTTCCAATACACCTGAATGACCAATCCGGAAAAGTCAGAACCGGAATCGGGTCTCCTCCCCTTCAACTCTCGAAAGCGATCCACAATCGCATCT
>JALRIY010000358.1 GCA_023255285.1 Algoriphagus sp. | reverse complement strand
AATTTCAATTCCAATGATGGTTTGGTTGTCCGGGCTAACAGCAAACTGAACGTTACAGCCTCCCGCAAAATTACCAATGCTATTCATCATGGTGATGGCATAGTTTCGCATGCGCTGGTAGACGGTATCTGGCAGCGTCATGGCTGGCGCCACTGTGATAGAGTCCCCAGTATGCACGCCCATCGGGTCAAAATTTTCGATGGAGCAGATGACAATCATGTTGCCGATATTGTCCCGCATCACTTCCAACTCATATTCCTTCCAACCCATGATACTTTGCTCGATCAAAACTTCATGAACCGGTGAGGCCTGTAGTCCAGCAGAAAGGTAGTGCTCAAAATCTTCCGCTTTTTCGACAAAAGCCCCTCCCGCTCCTCCTAGGGTGTAGGAAGCACGAATAATTAGTGGAAAGCCAATCTCCTGAGCGATTTCTTTGCCTTGCAGCATGGACGTAGCCGTGTCTCCTTTACAGACACCAACCCCAATTTGCTCCATCAAGGCTTTGAATTTTTCCCTGTTTTCGGCAGTATCTATTGCTTCAATATCTACCCCAATCATCTTCACCCCATAGTTTTTCCAAATTCCAGCTTTATCGCAATCTATAGCCAGATTCAAAGCCGTTTGTCCACCCATGGTTGGAAGGACCGCATCGATATCGGGGTGATCGGTAAGAATCTTTCTGATGGATTTTTTCTCCAATGGCAACAAGTACACATGATCAGCAGTCACTGGATCCGTCATAATTGTAGCAGGATTGGAGTTGATCAAGGTAACTCGGATGCCCTCTTCACGAAGAGATCTAGAAGCTTGGCTTCCAGAATAATCGAATTCACATGCCTGCCCAATGACAATAGGACCTGAACCAATGATTAATACGTGCTTGATACTAGAGTCTTTAGGCATAGGAGAAGAATTTATTTTTTGCTTAGGTCCAAATTGGCGTAAAATTAGGAAAATTATCCGAAGGGGAAAGGGAAAAATCGGGAAGATTGCAGACATTCCTTGTCAGAGGAGAGCGGCAGAATTGGAGTTCAAGTAGTAAATGGGTAGCTTCATCTCCCGTAATAAAAAAGAACATTACCCCGCTTTTTCCTTCACATGGACCTCCTGAACATCCCCTGCTTTCCACTATTTGGAGAAAAACTCAGTCAAGCGAATACGCTAGAATTGGATTTTACAGAAGCAAATAAGGCGCTAGCAGCACTAGATCTCAGCAATACGACTGCATTTAATGCCTTCGTTTTTGGCCAAATTCAAGTAGCCAACAAAAAGTATGGAATAGGGGGTTACCTCGAAAAACGTGAGATTTACCGCAGAAGTGAGGTGTTTGCTACTGCCAAAACCGGCTTTCGGAACATTCATTTGGGCG
>JALRIY010000357.1 GCA_023255285.1 Algoriphagus sp. | reverse complement strand
ACACAAGGAGTTTGGACGAGTGGCCAACTGCCATAAACAGGCAGCAGTGCACTTTGAAAAGAAACTTTCCTCCCTAGAGGAATTGGAAAATGGACTAAGACCGGTCTTAAAGTTGCTAACCGAGCTGAATCCAAATCTAAAAATTATCCTGACCCTCAGCCCTGTTCGTCACACCAAAGAAGGAATCTCCGAAAACCAGTTGAGCAAAAGTATGCTTCGCGTACTCTGTGCGCAACTTGAGCAACAGAATGAAGCGGTCACATACTTTCCTGCATACGAAATCTTAGTGGACGAACTTCGAGATTACCGATTCTACAAATCGGATCTGGTACATCCCTCAGAAGAGGCCGAAAACTACATTTGGGAAAAATGGCAGCAGTTTAGTTTCAGTAAAGGAACCCAGCAGAAAGTTGTTGAAATTCAAAAAATACAACTTGACTTGGCACACCTTTCCTTCAACCCAGATTCCGAAGCACATCGCAAGTTTCTCCAAAATTTACTAGGCAAATTGGAACGAATGCAAGGTGAATTTGATTTTTCAAAAGAAATCCAAGACCTAACTTCCAGACTGCAGCGTTAAGTTTTCTAGGTACAACTCCTATCTCCCATGTCCGCAAATCGACTGCTCCATTCCCATAGCCCTTACCTCCTACAACACGCCCACAATCCCGTGGATTGGTATCCTTGGGGGCCAGAGGCACTAGCGAAAGCCAGTCTAGAAAATAAGCCTATCTTGGTATCCATCGGCTACTCTGCTTGCCATTGGTGCCATGTGATGGAAAAAGAAAGTTTTGAGGATGCCGCAACAGCGGCAATCATGAATGCCAATTTTGTCTGTATTAAAATTGATCGAGAAGAACGACCTGACTTGGACAATATCTACATGGATGCCGTGCAGGCCATGGGACTCCAAGGAGGCTGGCCCTTGAATGTCTTCTTGATGCCCAACCAGAAGCCCTTTTACGGAGGCACCTACTTCCCCAATTCCAAATGGAAGCAGCTTCTAGGTAGCATAGCGGATGCCTTTGTGGGGCATGCCGAGCAATTGGCGGAAAGCGCCGAGGGCTTTGGAAGGAGTTTGAATCGAAAGGAAACCGACAAATACGGCATTCAACCTGGAGAGGGGGAATTGGATCCGGATGAATTGGTGGAGGTGATCACCAAACTCGCTGCCCAGTTTGATTCGGAATGGGGAGGGATGAATCGTATTCCCAAATTCCCCATGCCTGCCATCTGGCACTTTGTCCTGGATTATGCGGTGCTGAGTTCCCGCGAAGACCTACGACAGGCCGTATTTTTCACCCTCCAAAAAATCGGAATGGGAGGGATCTACGATCACCTGCGCGGAGGCTTTGCCCGCTACTCCGTGGATGGAGAATGGTTT
>JALRIY010000356.1 GCA_023255285.1 Algoriphagus sp. | reverse complement strand
GAATGCAAGGCATCCAATTGTGCCAAACTTTGGTGCTGTTGGTAGAGGGCATAGAGTTTTTTGCTGCGATAGTCCAGTAGCAATTGCTGAGTTTGTAATACCTCTGTAAGGACAAGATTACCTCCAGCGAAGGTGGTTTCCATGACTTGAAGTTGCTGCTCTACCAAGGCGACTTGTGCTTCATAGAGGTTGAGGAGCCTTTCATTTTCCTCCCAATCCCGAAAGGCACTTGCCCACTGTAGCGTAAGCTGGTTGGTTGTCTCCTCTTGCTGCATCGCTGCCCCATTTTTCAGGTAATCGGCTTGCTTTATTCTGGAGGATATTTTTTTACGATAGATGGGAAGACTCAGGGTTACCATGGGCATTACCATGTCTTCACCTCCCATGGGCATGCCATTTTCTAGTCTAGAGGTAAAGGCCATGTAGTTGACCCCTGCGCCGAGCATAGGCTTACCTTCTAGCTTGGCCATTTTTGCTTGCTGCGAAAAGGCCATTTGCTCTGAAGCATACATGCCAAGCATGGGATTGCTTTCTTTTATTTTCTCTAAATAGTCCTGTTTGGCAAGGGGTAGCTGCGCTCGTTCCCAAGTCGTGGGTAAGACGAGGTCCGATTCTATTGGGTGATTTAGTAGCTGCTGAAATTGGTACCGAAGCACTTCTTTATTGGCTTCAAGCTGCTGCAGGGTAGATTCGAGTTCCTTAATCTGCAACCTGATTTGAAGTATGGCCGTAAGGCCGTTGCTGCTGCCTGCCATTGGAAGGGGTGACATAGCCGAGGCCGAACTAGCTGATCCTTGTATGGGACTTATAGTAGCCCCGCCCATGCCTGACATTGGACTTGTGCTGGAACCCTCCTTTGTGTCCTTGGCTGGGCGTAAGCTAGTGCTCGGTAGGGCAATTGAATTTCCTGCTTGGTACTGCGTCAAGGCTAGTGTTTCGTACTTCATCAAGTAATCCAGGTTTTCTTGGGCAAGCTGCTGCTCTCCCTGAAGCAGGAGGAGTTTGTTCCAGGTGGACTTCACCTCAAAAAACAGGCGATTTTTTTCCTCCAAGAACAATTGGTAGGCCGCTTGGCCCATGTGGTAGGCCTCTTCTTTTTGGGTGGAAAGCATCCCAAACCAAGGGAACAATTGCATCAGTCTAAAATCAGCCGTTTGGTTGCCCATAAATCGTTCCATGGGGCGAATGAAGGTACCAACTTGAAGTTCCGGATCAGGTAGACTCGCCTGGTTGACTTGCTCCGCTGTTGCTTGGTAGCGGGCATAAGCAGCTTTTAGTCCTGGGTTATTTTCCGCGGCTTGCAGGAGGTAATCCTCTAGCGTTTGCGCATGAAGCGTCTGTGTTCCAGTCCACAGAAACAAGACTAGGCAGACGAGGGGTGAGATTAAGCC
>JALRIY010000355.1 GCA_023255285.1 Algoriphagus sp. | reverse complement strand
CAATAGCAAAACGCGCTGGGATACCCACTGAACGGGCCAAAGAAATGAAATAGGAATGAAATTCTGAGCAATTTCCAGTTTTGGAATCACACGCATAATTGGAATCTCCACGACCAAAGTCTCCAAATTTCATGTAACGCATTGTTTCGATAATGTAATCGTATAGCCTTCGCGCTTGAATCAAGTGGGAATCCTTGATTTTTTCTCCCAAAGCCTCTTTAGCGATCTCTTCAAAGCGTCCACCCACTGGCATCAGTTTGTTTGCCATTAGATAGGCAGTTGGATTGGCTAATGCTTCGGTATAAGGTCCTTTTTCGCTTCGTTTTACGGAATAAGATATAAAAATTCGTTGCCCACTGTGTTCTGGGCCTAGGTTCATGTAAAGCACCTCATTGGTGTTTGCTTGGTCTTTCAACACTTTCGCCTCTGCAGGTAATTTTTTTTCTAAAATTTCTACTTCCTGAAATGCATCTGAAAGTGCTAATGGAACCCATATTTCGGCCTTTCCAGTTAGAGTTGGTACCGTGATGTCGTAGTAAAATTCAAAACTATCTTTTCCTTCTTTTACGCCGAGAAGGGTGTTGTCTGATTTAGAAAGTGGCATTTTGTACCAGGTTTTGTCTGAATTTTGTTTCCAACTGTAATAAGGCTTTCCATTCAATTTGTGTACCGATGTTTGCGTGATGTTCATCTCTCCAGGAGTACCTTCCATAAAAAAGTCCACGTCGTAGACATCTCCACTTTCGTCTACCAAATCCACACAAGCAAAGTGACTATTTGGACCCAAGTTGGATAGGTATTCGGTATGGACACGAACCAACTTCATCTTGAGGTCATGGTTTTCGTCTTTTACGGGGAAAAAGCCCTCATTTTCTTGGGTGCTGACAGAAATGTAGTTTTTGATTTCTTGCTCTATTTCCGATATAGCCAAGCTGGAGCCTGCTTGCTTCTCAATTGGTTTCGGGTTTTTGCAAGCATTCAAGCTTAGTAATAGGATTAAGGCTAAAACTAATTGAGTAGGTAAAGTAGGAAAGGGATTTTGTTTCATCGTTTAAACGTAAGTTTTAATTAGCTCAAAAGAGTCGAAAGCACAAGGTAAAACAAAGATGGGCAAATTAAGCAACCCAAGCCTGTATAGAAAGTGGCTGTAACTGAGCCATAAGGAACCAGTTGAGGATCTGTTGCAGCCAATCCCGCTGCGACACCACTAGAAGTGCCCATGATGCCTCCGTAGGCCATGGCTGCACCAGGAGAATCCAATCCGATCCATTTTGCCATCATCGGTGTGCAAATGGTAACTGCAATGGTCTTGACCACTCCAGTGCCTATGCTCAAAGCGATTACTTCTGAGGATGCCCCCAAGGCACCTCCAGTGACAGGACCTACGATGTAAGTACAAGCTCCTG
>JALRIY010000354.1 GCA_023255285.1 Algoriphagus sp. | reverse complement strand
AGACCCTAGCCCAAACTTTTGCAAAGCGCGCTTTTTCAGGTCTTGGCTAAGCACGAGCTTGCCCGTAAAGACGTCGGTCAGTACCTCGCAGGCTTTTTGACCATACTGCCGCATAAGGAAATTTCTTGCCGTAGGCATGGTATAAAAAAATCGGGACATCAAAGCACTGAAGCGCAATTCGGGCAGCAGCCTTTCTTCCAGGAGTGTCTCATAGGCTTTACCCGCCGCCTCTGGCTGGTCAAAATGTAGCGCAATACTTCGGCCTGCGAGTTGTCCAGAATGGATGGAATTGGTCAGGCCCTCTGCGGTAAGTGGATCTGCAAATCCTGCAGCATCCCCTGTGAGAAAGACCCCCTGCCGACTGAATCCATCGGTGCGGGCACCAATCGGGATCTGAAAACCATGCGCTTGTTCAAAGGTGGTTTCCGTGATACCCAGTTTGGTCAGGTAGGTTTTGTAATAGTCTCGGAGTTGGATTTTTTTAGGAACAAACAAGCCTATGCCGATGGAAAGGTGATTTGCTTTGGGAAAGCACCAGCCATACCCCTGGGGGATGGCATCCATGTCGAAGCGAGCTTCGCCTCCAAGTCGCTCAAAAACTTCCGGTGCTACGCCCACCTCGTACTCCAGAGCTGGGATCAGCGTACGGGTTTCCTTCCATCCTGCCAACTTAGCCGTAGGTCCAATTGCCCCATCCGCCCCTATTACGTAGGACGTGTGGAAGCTATGGCTTTGTGTATGCAGAAGGATGCCTTCACCAAGTTCCAGTCGCTGCAGGGTATGCCCTTCGAGAAGAACCGCCCCCTGCCGAACGGCTTCTTGGATGAGGAGGTGGTCAAATTGGTCCCGCATAACCATGCTGAGTATTGGGAAATCACGCTTTGCCACCAAAGGATGATCTAGGGTATCTAGGTAAATTGCCATGGAAGCAAATTCCCGTTCTACGGCGACTTGCACGTCGATGGGAAGAAACTCCCGACCACGAAAGACCAGGCCTCCCCCACAGGTTTTGTACCTGGGTAAGGATTCTTTTTCAATAATAGCCACTCTCTTACCTACTTTTGCAAGTTCGTATGCGGCCATTGCTCCAGCGGGTCCTGAGCCGATTACGATTACTTCCCAGTTGCGGTTTTCCGACATTGAACTTCTTTAAAAACTTTAGCTCAAAATAGGGAAGTAAATTCTGGAAGAAAAAATAAATGGACAAAGAAAAAAACTAGGAGATGACCAACTAAACTCATGGAATTAAAATTGAAAAAAATTAATCGATTAGGTCAAGGATTTAGCAGAATTATCCTTGAGTAAAAGTCCATTATAAATAGCAGTAACGCCCAGCACGAGTCCACCTGCAATCACTGCCAATAGCACATTGTAATACGCTGGAGCAGAGATTGTCAAACGAAGAA
>JALRIY010000353.1 GCA_023255285.1 Algoriphagus sp. | reverse complement strand
AGGTAGGCCTGTCTTATTTACTTTCCGCTGAACAACAGGCGATTGTGTAGAGGATATTCGAGAATCACTCTTTGCTTGAAGTTGTGCTAATCTGGAGGAACTAATTGATAGAGCAGCTTTTGATTGAAGTTGCGTAATTCGATTTCTATTTCCTTGATCGTCTGCCGCGGCTTGAAGTTGAATAAGTTGAAAAGTACTCGCTCTACTGTCTACGTACTCCATCTCCCCTTGACTCAATCCTTCTTCTGGAGCCTGAACCGGAGTGGCTGTTTTATTTTTTTGTTCGGGAGAAGACTTGAAATCACTCATTATTTTATAAATGTGAACGGAAAAATAGTTTACGCCAGATTCCTAAACATCTGAAATATAGTTATTTGATTGCTTTTAAAAAAAAAATCAAAATAAATTTGAATTCTAACTGCACAAAAAATTTACTAATGAAAAAATGTTCCCTCTAACTTTATTTTACTAAGGTTAGGGACAATAATTGCTTATGCTAGATACTAATAATTGGAAAAAATCGTCGACAGACAACAGTCCAAAGTCCACAACTCATTAAAATGAACTTCAAACCTTAGTTTATTTGGTTACTGGTAACAAAGCGGATAATCAGTAAAAAATAATTTAGAATAGAAAAAATGAAACTTGATTTGAAATCAATTGCTCCGTATTTTTAAAAATAGAACCACCCATACCATGAAAAAAATTAGCTTCTATCTCCTCGGACTCAGTCTATGCTTAGGCGTACAACTCCAACTTCAAGCTCAAACTTTTACTGAATTTGATCAATATCTCTCAAAAGAAGTACAAGAAGGGAGACTCGTTGGAGTACACGGCATGATTTTTCAAGATGGCAAGATTGTGTACGATCAAACTTACGGGCTACGAGATCGCGAGTCCACCGATCCACTTCGCGGAGATGAACTCTACTTCATCCAATCGATGACCAAACCCATCGTGTCGGTCGCTTTAATGACACTCTACGACGAGGGAAAGTTTCAACTGGATGATCCTGTTTCCAAATACCTTCCGGAATATACCTACCTTCAAGTCGCAAAAGACCCTACAAAAGGATCTTCAGCTGGCAGCTACCCAGCTCCCTCTCCCATCACTATTAGACAAATCCTTAGCCATACTTCAGGAATGAGTCACGGCATTGCGTCCATTGCCATTGACCAGGAGATCTGGAATGGAATTATCCTCAACGGCAACCTCAAAACTCTGGCACAGCGGACCGAAGCACTAGCCAAAATACCGCTATCCTTTGATCCAGGAAGTAAATGGAACTACTCTTTTTCACCAGATGTAGTAGGTCGCCTAGTAGAAGTACTTTCAGGAAAAAGTCTAGACCAGTACCTGCAGGAGCGCATCTGTGGCCCGTTAGAAATGAATAACAGTGGCTACAACCTCTCTGAAGCCC
>JALRIY010000352.1 GCA_023255285.1 Algoriphagus sp. | reverse complement strand
AATTATATATTGAACTCCATTAGAATCAAACTTGGTATTGTCGGCCGTAAACTGAATCTTGGAGGTAGTATCGGGTACGTGGGTGATACAAACAAGAATCTTCATTGGTTTAGCGTTTGGTTAATTAGATTTATTTTGTGTGAAATTAACAGGCTAGCTCTAATTAAAAAAACTATTCATGCGCAATTTAGATCGAATCGAACTACTTAAAGAGTATTGCAAAGAGGAACCTGAAAATCCGTTCAATTTTTATGCATTGGCCTTAGAATATCGAGACTTCGAAAAACCTGAAGCCGCCAAATTATTCAATTATGTTATAGGGAATTTCCCGAATTATCTTCCCGTATTCTTTCCTGCTGCCCACTTTTTCCATGAAGAGGGGGAACTACAAAAAGCAAAAAAACTTTTTGAATCAGGTATAGCCCTCGCATTCCTCCTAAAAGACGAAAAAGCAAAAAAAGAGTTGGCAAATGCATACCAAAACTTTTTATTGGACACAGAATAAATGTAAATATCCCCTGAATACCTAAGGTACCAAGACTATTTTTCCAAATTGCCTGCCCTCCTTCATCCGATCAAAGGCTTCCACTGCTTGCTCAAGCGAATAGACCTGATCCAATATCGGTTTAAGTTGGTGTTTTTTTACAAGTTGAAGCATTTGTAAAAAATCTGTATCGGTCCCCATGGTCGTCCCAATTAATTGAAGTTGATTCCAAAACAATTTACGTGCTTCCAACTGACCCGGATTGCCACGGGTGGCACCATAAAAAACCAAGCGAGCACCTGGATTACACACATCCATTAAATGTGTAAGAGTATCCCCTGATGCCCCATCGATTACCAAGTCCATACCTCCAGTTTGCTGCCGTGCCTGTGTACTCCAATTCGCATAGGTGTAATTGAAGCCTGCGGAGGCGCCTTGGGCGATAGCCTGGGATATTTTTTCGGGATCACTGCTACTGACAAACACTTTCGCACCTAAAGCCAAAGCAAATTGGGCAACAAATTGGGCAACTCCTCCTCCAATACCAGTTACTAACACCTGATCTCCCGCTTGCACCTGGCCTTTCACCACCAAAGCACGGTAAGCAGTGAGTCCTGCTAAAGGAAGCGCCGCGGCTTCCTCCCAACTCAACTGATTTGGCTTCGGGTGAATTCGGTCTGCAGGCACTGCAATGAATTCTGCCAAAGTTCCATGACTAGGCATACCCAAAATTTCAAATTCCTTAGACTGTGCCTTTTCATTAATCCCCCAATTTTTGGCTGGATTAATAATTACTTCCTTTCCAATCCAGGAAGGGTCAACATCTGAACCAACTTCTGCTACAATCCCAGCTGCATCCGAACCCAAAATGACTCCATCCTTCAGGTTGGGATACGAGCCCTTTCTGCACCATTCATCCCGATGGTTAAGGGCTGCTGCCATTATTTTAATAAGTACCTCCC
>JALRIY010000351.1 GCA_023255285.1 Algoriphagus sp. | reverse complement strand
TAATGTAGTCTCCTGCGCTCTTTCAACTGGGGCAACACTTCAATTTCTCCATCCCTTCCAAGCTGATACTGTTTTTTCCATTTTTCTAGAAGGTAAGGTCAACGTGTTTATGGCTGTGCCGACAATTTATTTCAAGCTAATTGCAGAATTTGACTCGTATTCAGAAACTAAGAAGAAGGTCCTAACTACCTGCATGAATTCCTTCCGGCTGATGGTGTCCGGATCCGCAGCGCTTCCTGTGTCCGTCATGGACCAATGGAAAAAAATTTCTGGGCATAAATTATTGGAGCGCTATGGAATGACCGAAATCGGTATGGCCATCAGCAATCCCTATAAAGGAGAACGTCGTGCAGGATACATTGGCAAGCCTTTGCCTGGTGTCAAGGTGCGATTAGTCGATGAGAAGGATCAACTAGTAAACTCAGGCCAAGCCGGGGAAATACAAATCAAAGGGCCAAGCGTCTTTATCAAATATTGGGGGAAGGATGAGGCAACCCAAAAAGCATTTACTCCAGATGGCTGGTTTAAAACAGGTGATATTGCGTTAGTGGAGGACGAGTACTACCGGATTTTGGGTAGAGACTCTATAGACATCATCAAATCTGGAGGCTATAAAATCTCTGCCTTGGAAATTGAAGAGGTTCTTCGAAGTCATGATTTGATTAAAGACTGTGCGGTGGTCGGTATTCCCAATGAAGAATGGGGAGAATTAGTTGCCGCAATTTTAGTTAGTGAAAGTGAATTGGACATCAAGGAATTGAAAGATTGGTTGAAAGGTCGTTTGCCAAACTACAAAACACCAAAAATTTACCAGATGGTCACAGACCTCCCTCGGAATGCGATGGGAAAAGTGGTTAAAAATGAATTGAAATCCCTATTTCCTTCCACAACCTAAACGAAAAAAAGATGATCAAGGGACTTGCCTTACTTGCTTTCTGCTTCCTACTGGGAATGTGGTGTGGAGCATTACTTGGCACCTGGCTGGGAATTGACGCCAATGTAGGAGGTGTAGGATTTGCAATGATCTTTTTACTTCTCAGCAAAGAGTACGTGACGAAGAAAGGTGCTTGGAACGAGGAATTTGCTTTTGGATTGGGATTCTGGAACAAACTATACATCCCCATAGTGATTGCGATGGCAGCAAGTTTAAACGTGAAATCAGCCCTTTCTTCTGGAGTTTTAGCATTATTGGCCGGAATATTACCTGTATTCATTGCATTTGGTCTGGTAAGGGTCCTCCTTAAAAAGGCAACAACCACAAAATGAAAGAGCTCGAAGTTATATTGGACAAGAATGGGTTGATTGTGGCTTTCCTCTTTGTAGGTCTCCTTACTTGGGCTACAGATTTAATTTCCAAGAAATTTTTGAATGGACGTATCCCTGGTTCGGCTTTGGCCATCGGTTTGGGATTGGTATTGGGCTATTTAGGTGGACTTTTTACGGATGGCGAAAATGGACTTGCTGACCTCTCCTACTTTAGGGGATTAACAGTTTTAGGCGGTTCTTTATTTCGAGACTTT
>JALRIY010000350.1 GCA_023255285.1 Algoriphagus sp. | reverse complement strand
CTATTGGAGACGATGTTTACGGTCGATTGTTTAATGTTATTGGAGACGCTATCGATGGCATGGAAAACTTGCCAAAAGCAGGTAAAGATGGTTTGCCAATTCACCGTCAAGCACCCAAATTTGAAGACCTTTCTACCTCAACTGAGGTGTTGTTTACTGGGATCAAAGTTATTGACTTGATTGAGCCTTATGCCAAAGGTGGTAAAATTGGCTTATTTGGTGGTGCTGGTGTAGGAAAAACAGTATTGATTCAAGAATTGATCAACAATATTGCCAAAGGTCACGGTGGACTTTCGGTTTTTGCAGGTGTTGGAGAACGCACCCGTGAAGGGAACGATTTGCTTCGAGAAATGCTCGAGTCTGGCATCATTAGATATGGTGAGGATTTCATGCATTCGATGGAAGAAGGCGGATGGGATTTGAAAAAGGTTGACAAAAAGGCTTTGAAAGAGTCCAAAGCAACCTTCGTTTTCGGGCAAATGAACGAGCCTCCTGGAGCACGTGCTCGTGTGGCCCTTTCAGGGCTTACCATTGCTGAGTATTTCCGCGATGGTGCAGGAGACGGTCAAGGAAAAGACGTTTTGTTCTTCGTTGACAATATCTTTAGATTTACACAAGCTGGTTCTGAAGTATCTGCACTTCTTGGACGTATGCCTTCAGCAGTAGGATATCAGCCAACCTTAGCCACTGAAATGGGTGTGATGCAAGAGCGCATTACTTCCACCAAAAAAGGATCCATCACGTCCGTTCAAGCAGTCTATGTTCCTGCGGACGATTTGACAGATCCAGCTCCTGCAACGACGTTTGCCCATTTGGATGCCACCACAGTATTGTCGCGTAAAATCGCCGAGCTCGGGATTTACCCCGCTGTAGATCCTTTGGATTCTACTTCTCGAATTTTGACCGCAGATATTTTAGGAAAAGAACATTACGATTGTGCACAAAGAGTAAAAGAGCTTTTGCAGCGCTACAAAGAACTTCAAGACATCATTGCCATTTTGGGGATGGAGGAACTTTCCGAAGAAGACAAACTTGCTGTTTCTAGAGCCCGACGTGTTCAGCGTTTCTTATCTCAGCCCTTCCATGTTGCCGAACAGTTTACAGGCATTCCAGGAGTATTGGTTGACATTAAAGAAACCATCAAAGGCTTTAATATGATTATGGATGGGGAATTGGACCGCCTTCCTGAAGCAGCCTTTAACCTCAAAGGGACCATTGAAGAAGCTATCGAAGCTGGAGAGAAAATGCTTGCCGAAGCCTAAATAAAGCTTATGTATTTAGAAATTGTAACTCCCGAAGCCACATTGTTTAGTGGGGAAGTGAATTCCGTGAGTGTTCCAGGACTTCATGGAAGTTTTGAAATGCTCAACAATCACGCACCCGTCGTTTCTCTGCTTCAAGAAGGTGTGGTCATTTTGCGGGGTGTCAATATCAAAGAGGGTTTTTCAGAATTGCTTCAAAAGCAATCCGAGGGTGTTTTGACTTTGAAAATCAATTCTGGCACCGTCGAATGCAACAAAAAC
>JALRIY010000034.1 GCA_023255285.1 Algoriphagus sp. | reverse complement strand
CGTATAAAGTCTTTGGCTAAGTTGAGGTTAGATCCTTTGCATTGTTCGTAAGCATACAAATTTTGAAATGCTTTGACTCTGAGGATTCTTCTGTTGAGCATAGTGGAATTAAAGAGGGACAAATATAAGTAATTTGGTGGGTCTTCTCCCCATAGATTAGGTGACAAAAAAACCACTGAATTAGCTTTCAGTGGTTAATTGTAATGAAAAATCTCTTTTCAATAGGGAAGTTTAATTTTCCCGATGGCTTCAATTCTTGCTTTTGCCGCTTGGATTGCTGCCTCCTGTGCAGGAATTTGTTGGTGCTCCGCGGTATTCAATATAGACAAACAGGTATCGTAAATTTTCTCAGTTTGTGCAAAGACAGTCTCCTCCTCATATACCCCATAATATTCAGCGCCCACATTGATCACCCCTCCTGCATTGATTAGGAAATCAGGTGCATAGGTAATTCCCTTTTCAAGTAACATTTTTCCATGCTTATTTTCATCCTCCAATTGGTTGTTTGCCCCTCCCGCAATTACCTGACAGGTCAATCGTTCAATGGTATGGTCATTGAGGGTGCCTCCTAGCGCACAAGGGGCATAGATATCCATTTGGAGATCATATATCTCCTCTTTTTCTAGGATGGTTGCCCCAGTGCTAGCAGCTATTCCCTGGAGCTTTTTATCATCTATGTCACATATAAATAGGCTTGCTCCTTCTTTTACCAAGTAATTGATCAGGTACTTTCCGACTTGCCCTACTCCTTGCACACCAATTTTCTTTCCTGCTAAGGAATCAGACCCATATGCTTTTTTTGCCGCTGCTTTCATCCCCATATAAACACCAAATGCGGTCACAGGTGAGGGATCTCCAGCCCCTCCTTTGTTTTTGGGAAGACCTGTTACGTGGCGAGTTTCCAAGGCAATGTATTCCATGTCAGCAGTTTTCATATTTACATCTTATGCGGTCACATACCTGCCTCCCAAGCTTTCAATAAATCTTCCAAATCGTCTCAAATAAGCTTCTGTCTTTAGTTTGGGGTCGCCAATCAGGACGGCCTTTCCTCCGCCTAAATTCAATCCTGCGAGCGCATTTTTAAAAGTCATTCCTCTTGAGAGGCGCAAGACATCTCGGATGGCGGCTTCTTCTGAGGCATAAGACCACAAACGTGTGCCTCCTAGTGCCGGGCCAAGTACCGTATTGTGAATACCAATTAAAGCTTTGAGTCCTGTGTCTTTGTCCTGACAAATGAGCAGCTGCTCGTGCTCAAGGGTAGTAAGCTGTCCAAAAATCGATTCATTTTGAATGCTTTCAGTTGTTTTAATCGCTAACATCTTAAATAGCTTTTTAGAATGTGTTATATTTGGGTGAGTTACCTTTAGAGGTAAATACAAAATTAAATACTTTTAGCAGCTTACAAATTTTCTTCTTCCAAATTAAATGTGGAAGGATTTATAAAAAAATAGAATTTATTTCGTGAACGCCCTCTGGAGAATAAATAAATACCTAATCAAATACAAGGGATTATTGTTTTTGGGAATACTCTTTACGGTAATCTCCAATATTTTCGTAATTATCCCGGCACAACTTGTGCGAATAGCCATAGATTATGTGGTTGAAAGCTTTTCCTTGTTTGCCCCCTTGACAAAAGGAGGATTAGGGGATCTTGCCCGTCAATATTTTTTAAAATCGGTTTTCATTTTTGGAATTTTGATTTTGGTCATGGCTTTGCTCCGAGGTTTTTTTCTTTTTTTAATTCGTCAAACCCTCATCATCATGTCTAGAAAAATTGAGTATGACATGAAAAATGAGCTTTATGAGCATTTTCAAGACCTCTCCCTGAGCTTTTACCGAAAAAATAGTACGGGAGACTTGATGGCTCGTATCGCCGAAGATGTGAGCCGCGTTCGCATGTATCTTGGGCCAGCAATCATGTATGGACTCAATTTATTGATCTTATTTCCTTTGGTGATTTCGTACATGGTTTCGGTCAACCTAGAGCTTACACTTTATGCGTTGCTCCCACTACCGATTTTATCATTGAGTATTTACTATGTCAATAACCTCATTAATACACGTTCTGAAAAAATCCAACACAGCCTTTCTCAATTGAGTACTGCTGTACAAGAAGCTTTTTCTGGTATCCGAGTCATTAAAGCCTTTGTTCGGGAAAAGGATTCAGCGGCTGAGTTTGAGAAATCAAGTCAAGAGTACAAGCTTCGATCCATCGAGTTGACTCGTGTTAATGCGTTATTTTTTCCTTTAATTATGGCGTTAGTTGGAATCTCAACCATTATCACTGTTTATGTCGGTGGAATGAAGGTTATTCAGGGGGAAATTGGGTACGGAGTAATCGCTGAGTTTATTTTGTACGTCAACATGCTTACTTGGCCCGTAGCTTCTCTAGGCTGGGTAACAAGCATTGTTCAACGTGCTGAGGTATCCCAACGGCGGATTAATGAACTTTTGGACCAAAAGTCGGAGCTACTCACAGAAAAAAATATGGATGTGCCTTTACTAGGCGCTTTGGAGATTAGCCATCTTTCATTTGTCTATCCAGATTCAGGAATACAGGCATTGAAGGACCTTTCTTTTTCCATTGAAGCAGGACAAACCCTTGGGATAATTGGCACAACTGGATCTGGCAAATCTACCCTAGCCAATCTGTTAATGCGGATGTATGATGCCGATTCTGGACAAATTCTGATTGATCAGAGACCAATAAAAGACTATTCCCTTGCTTGTTTACGTAGCCAAATAGGTGTGGTCCCTCAAGATGTATTTCTTTTTTCAGATACCATTTCAAATAACATTGCCTTTGGTTTGGACAAACCAAATCAGGAGCGAATAATCCAAGCTGCAAAGGATGCAGATGTGCTCCAAAATATTCTTGATTTCCCCAATGGATTTGACACCTTGCTAGGGGAGCGTGGAATCACCCTGTCTGGTGGGCAAAAGCAACGCGTATCTATTGCTAGAGCAATAGTTAAAGAGCCCAAAATTCTCATTTTGGATGACTGTCTTTCTGCGGTAGATACCAAAACTGAAAATGCGATTTTGAATTCTTTGAAAAGAATTATGGAAAAGCGAACTTCCATCATCATCTCTCATCGGGTATCTTCTGCGAAGTTGGCCGACCAAATCCTAGTTTTGGACGAAGGGCGAATCGTGGAAAGGGGAAATCATGAATCTTTAATGTCTCAAAAGGGAGTATATGCAGCACTTTTTGAAAAGCAAACCCAGGGTGGAGAATCTTTGGATGAGATCAGGCCCTAACGCACTTTTTCAAGGTCCGCGACCTTATTTTCTATGGTCACTGTTGACAAAGTAGCGAATCAGCAATTTTTTTTATTTTTCCTTGAGCGCATTGCATCGATCATAGGTAGGATCAATGTCTATAAAAATATCCTCTTTGGCGGTTATAAACCATTTGCTTAGTACTTCATCCTCTTTTCGCCTAAGAGTAGCTGCCTTGAGTTTTTCATAATCATCCTCCATGTTGGCTTTATGTGCAGGGTACCGGGCTTGATAGAAAAGAATACGGACTTTCGTACCTTCTCTAGGATCTTCAAACCGAATGGGAGGAGTAATGTCCCCAATCTTCATGGTGTCGATGGTAAAGTAAAGTACTGGATCTTCTAAGGTCCGTAGGGACAAGCGGTTTGAATTGGAGGCTGGATCGGTAAAAAATCCGCCTGCATCTGAGGTTGTTCGATCTTGAGAATACTCTTTGGCGGCTTTTGCAAACTCAATTTTACCGGCTAAAATTTCTTTTTTTAGGCTATCGAGGTAGCGCTCTGCTTTTTGAATATCTGCTTCAGTTGGGTTTGGAATCCGTAAAATATGCCTTGTATTGAAGGTGGATCCTTTTATTTCTAATAGTTGGATCAAGTGAAATCCAAACTCAGTTTCAACAGGGTCTGATAATTCGCCAGGACGTAATCCCAAAGCGGTTGCCTCGTATTCAGGAGCTAATTCACCGCGTCTAAAAAATCCCAGGTCACCACCTTGAGCTGCAGAACCTGGGTCCTCGGAATATTTTTTGGCTAACTCTGCAAAAGTAAATTTACCTGATGCTATTTCCTCTTTGAATTGGGACAGCTGCGCCAAAATTTGTTCTCTTACCTGGGGATTTGTTTCAGGTTTACGGACAATTTGTCCCACTGTTGCCTCTGAGGTAAACAATGGGAGTGAATCTTTGGGGATGCTGATATAAAAAGAGCGTACTTCAGAAGGAGAAACGGTGATGCCATCGGTGATGGTTTTTCGCATTTTCTCTACGATAAGCTGTTCGCGAATGACATCCTCCAATTCCGCTTTCAATTGCTCAGCGGTTTTGCCATACATTTCTGCTAGCATGGCCTCGTCTCCACCAAACTGTTGCATGACCATGCTGAACCGGTTATTGGACTGCAACAATACTTCTGCATCGGTTACAATCACAGAATCGACTTCCGCTTTTGCAACCATGAGTTTATTGATTAATAAACTTTCAAAAACAGCACAGCGAGTAGGTGCTTCTATCCCTTGTTGGGCTTGTGAAAGTGCTTCCAAATAAGATTTTTGGACCTCAGACTCTAACACAATGTTATTGTCTACTTTCGCCACTATTTTATCTACCACCTGACCTGTAGTAGTTTCTTGTGCTTGAGCTTGTCCCAAGATCCAAAATGCAAGTAAGCTCGGAAGAAGTCGGTTTAAGAATTTCATAGATTTTAATTTTTCGGAAATTCCGAATCGGATAATTAATTATTTAAGGCTGCAAAGGCCTTCTCTTTTACCCCATTATTGATTTGAACAGGGTATTTGTTTTTCAATTTTTTAATCAAGTCTTTTTCCAAGGCAGCTTGGTAATCTCGGATAACCAAGCCACGTGCTTCTTCAAATTTTCTAGGTGCAGGAGGAATTTTCGTACCGAGTACCAAAAGGTATGTTTCACCATCTACCAACCGCTCATGATAAGTTTGGGTAAGGTCAACATCAGAAAGGATGGGATGTTCTTCGTACTCAAATGTCCCCGATTCTATTCCAAAAGCATTCGGAAAATTGGCACGGTAATCTGCTTCAAACGCTGCAAAGGTGCTGGGGTCAAAGTCAGAATTCCGCAGGTATTTTCTTGCAATTTCTAGTTTTGAGGCATCATTTACTTGGACTAGATAAGCTTGAATTCTTGGTTTCCACTGATAATTTGGTTTGTTCTGTGCGTAATATGCCCGCTGACCTAGGCTATCGATTAGTCCTTTTTGCCAAACTTCCTGGTTGGTTAATGAAAATAATAAGATTCCATCCCGGTATTCTTTGAGGAGTTGTTGATAGGCTTTGTTGTTGGTTTCTAGATCTGATTCCTCTGCATTCGCAAGTGTTTGTGAGATAAACCGATTCAGCCAGAGTTCAAAGAATGTTCCTGATCCGCGAGGGGTAATTTCTTCAGTTTGCATAAAATTCCATAAGTCTGTGGCAGAGAAAGACCTATTGGAAATACTAAAGAGTAAGGTGGAGGTCAAGCCTTTTTCTTGTAGGTTATTTCCAAAATTAGGGATTGTCGTAGCTGATATTTCCTTTGCTAGATTAGAAATGCCTTCTTCATTTTCTTTGAATCCATACCTTGCTTTCTGCATTGCAGTCACCTGAGCTTGAATCATCCCAGATTTTGAACTTCTAAAAATTTTAGACTTTATGCCTTGCTCTAGTGCTTCAAATGATTCCAAAGGACGCTTGCCTTCTAATCTTAAAATATGGTACCCATACGCGGTCTTAATTGGAGGAGAAATTTCCCCAATTTCAGTTAAGGAAAAAGCCGCAAGTTCAAAGTCTGGAATCATCGTTCCTACTCCAAACCAAGGTAAGATCCCCCCTGATTTATTGGTAGCCAAGTCTTCAGAATAAGTAGTTACCAATTCTTCCCAAACTGTAGATTCTTTTTGTATTTCTTGGTACAAGTCTGAAATTCTTCTGCGTGCATTTTCTTCCTGACTGCTATTTTCTGGATCAAATCTTACCAGAATATGAGAAACCTGGACATTACCGGGATTGGATTGTCTCCCATTTACTTGAATAATGTGGTAACCAAAATCAGTCTTAATTGGACCCGATATTTCTCCAACTGGCAGGGTGTAGGCAGCTTCTTCAAATTCTTGCACCATTTGTAAACTCGTAAAATAACCTAAATCTCCTTTATTTACTTTAGCAGATGGGTCATCCGAATAGGCCAAGGCCAATGCACTAAAATCGCCCCCATTTTCAAGTTCAGATTTTACTTTTAGCGCCATTTTTAAGATGGAGAGACTGTCCTCTGTACTTGCATTTGGAGGAAATTGGAACAAGATATGACTGGCTCGTACAATTTCTTGCATCCGACCATAAACCTTGCGGAGCTCTCCTTCTTCCACAGAATTTTTAATTAAAAATGGAGCAATAAGGGATTCCTTGAAGGACTCAAATTCTTTAAAAAATTCTTCGGATTGGTGCATTCCCAAGGATTCAGCCTCTTTTACTTTGAGTTTAAAGGTGATGAATTGCTCTAAGTTCTCATCAAATTCTTCTTTAGTCAGAATTGCTGCTGACGGGTCAACGGTTTTGCCTTTGGTGATTAAGTGTAAAAACTCCTCTTTATCGATTGAGGTTCCCCCTACTGTCAACAGTATCTCCCCCTTGCTTTGCGCAGTTGCTTCGGGGATACACAAACTCATTAAAGAGAGGAGAGTTACGCTAAAAATAGTCGAAAGTACTCGGTGAGTCATCGAAAGTAAGTCCAGGATAAGGTTGTAAGGTACAAAGTTATAAAGTTTTTAAGGGTATAGCTGATCTAGCAGGTTTTTTACTTAAAATTAGGAGGGAATTTTTTAATTAACCTACAAATGTTTTCTCCGTTTTTGGATTCAAATTGAATTTCATCCATGATTTTTTTTACTAATAAAATCCCTAATCCACCCTTTCGTTTTTCTTCAATCACTTGACGAAGTTCGGGAACCTCATATTCCAATAGGTTAAATCCTTCTCCTTTATCGGTTATTTCAACTGCCACTTTTTTCCCTAGGTCCTTTATTTCTAAGTGAATAATTTCGTTTGGGTTGCAGGCATGGGAGTGGATGATTAGGTTGGCAACTACCTCTTCTACTGCCAGCGTAATTTGGTGCTTGTCCAGCTCCGAAAAGCCAAAAACTTCCAAATTAAGCTGTATAAAGCTTCGGAGTTCAGCTAATGCGGATGTACTACAGGATAGGATCAACTTAGGACTCATTTTCGAAATGCAATAGCAGTGGATTTATCAGGCACGATCGCAATGACTCGGTCTAAGCCCAAAATTTTAAATACCTCTCCAACCTGTTGGGTTAAACCAAAAATCGAGAAATGGATACCTCGTTCAGAGAAGTCATCTACGTAGGACATAAAGACCCCTAATCCTGCAGAGGATATATACTTCAATTTTTGCCCATCAATTACTACCACCGTAATTTCTGGCTGCAAGGACTCTTGGATAGATTGATCCAATAGCACGGAATTGCTTGCATCAACCTCTCCAATTAATTGAAGGATAAGCGCGTCTCCTTCCCTAACTTTTTCTATCTGTAGCATTTCATACTAGTTTACTTCCATTACTTAAACTTTACGACCACTAGTGAGTAATCATCGTCAATCATTCCATCTCCTCCAACAAATTGGTGCAATGAATCAATAATAGCTTTTTGCAATTGTAAGGGGGGCATTTGGGAATTTGCTTCCACTAATTCCTTTAATCGTGTGTATCCAAATTGCTCGCCTACATCGTTTCTACTTTCCAGTATTCCATCTGTAAGAAGAATAAGGAAATCACCTGCCTGGTAGTTGCCAGTAACCTCCTGTACGTGATTTTCATAATTTTGGTTTCTAACAATTCCCAAGCCCAAGCCATCCACAGCGATAAATTCAGCAGTGTGGGCATGAGCACTGTACCATAAAGTAGGAATATGTCCTGCACGGGCGTGTCTAAACTGCTGGGAGAGGGTGTTTAGCTCAAAGATCGAAGCTGTAATAAAGTGGTTTCTTTCTAGGCACTTGCTTAAAGCTGAGTTGGCTTTTATCATGAAATCTGCAGGTCCAAGTCCCATTTGAATCAAACTTTGGAAAACTCCTTTCATTTGTGCCATATGAAAAGCAGCAGAGGTTCCTTTTCCTGATACATCCCCAATAATGAGCACAAATCTATGTTCATCAACTTGGTAGGTATCGTAATAATCTCCCCCAACCTCATCTGCGGTATTCGAATATGCACAAATATCAAAAGAGCTGGGATGGTCAAGTTGTAAGGGCAGTAATGCTTTTTGTACCCTTTGGGCAATTTTTAGTTCCTCCTGGTACCGTTCACTCGAAATTGCTTGATTAAGAAGTCGGTGATTTTCAACAGAAATACTGGCTTGGCGGGCAAAGGTGCCAATGATATTGACCATTTCTTTATTAAACCCTTCTTTAACTTCTTTCACCAGTACAATTTGTGCTAAAAGGGTTTTATTGACAAGTAGGGGAACGAGAAGTGCAGATTTGTAGCTGGGGTGTTTGAGTCGAATTGAGTACGGTTGCAATTCATTGGTTGGCGTAAGGGTCCAGTTTTGAAATTCTGCTGGCAATAAGGCGGTAAGTTCTGTCAGAGTGGATGGTTCGATGAACCGGAGTGGGTTTTGAATTTTAAGCTGTTCCGTTGGGTTCAATGCGATCCATGCCCCATCCGAAAACGAGGCGCTGATACAGGATTCCACTAAAATATCAAGAACATGTTCTTCATTTTCTTCAGGCTGGATGGATTGGCTCAACTTTTGAAAATTGAGAGCTTCTTTCAATTTCTGTTCGAAGACAGAAGATGTAGGTAGGTTGAAAAGAGTAACCAAAAAACTAAATAACCCATAGACCATGACGAAGCCGAAAAGGGCCATCAAGAACAGGTTATCCGTTAGATTGATTTGAAAGCGCTCTTCATTCCCATAAGCTAAAATCCGATAGAATAATAAGGTGGCACTTAGTAGAATTAAAAATAGGAAAAGTATGGTTTTCCATTTTTCCTTAAAATTTAGGTAAGGAATCCATTTTAAATTTGCGGAAAGAAGAATAGAGATCACGAGTAGGATCACAAGTGCAAACAAGAAGCTGTAATCGAAATTATTGTGGTTAAAAAAAATAAAGAAGAGGGCAGCGAGCATGGACAATTCGAAGACTTGCCATTGTTTAACTACCTTTTTGGTTTTTTGGTACAGAATCAAATGTTTCCATAGAAGTGCCGTAGAAATAAGGAAAACACTACTCCAGGCGAAGTTGAGGTGGTAAAATATCGTTTGAAGGAAGGGGTCTTTTCCGATCTTGCTATCTCCCAATGCAAAAAATATCAATTCGGTCAGTAAGCCTGCTATTGCTGCAAATAAGCCAGTAGAAGCACCTCTCCACAGGAGAGTGACAAAATCAACTTGTTTGGATTTCCAAAAAACATGGCGATAGAGGAAGTAGGTAAAAAAGAAGAATAAGATTTCTAATCCCCAGGTGACTTCCTCAGAAATACCCGAGTCTAGGTTATTAATAACTCCAAAAATCCTTACTAAATCCACCAACAACAAGCCGAGCCAAATTAGGATGGCTAGTAAAAGACTGATTTTGCCTACGGGGATTGCGCTAGTTTTGATCATGGAGTTGACCTTCAAAAATAGGGAATGTCAATCAATGAACTGCTATTGCCACTATTGCGAAATGATTTAGGATTGTTAAATCTTACAAAAAAATTACTTCTTGAATAATCCCTGTTCCAATTTGGGATTCAATCAAAAGCATCACCTTAGATTTATTGAGTTGCAGTTCTTTTTTCACAGGGCCAGAACTGATTTTGACAAATAGTTTCTTGTCTTTGATATATAAGTTGGTTGTTCGGTCGGCTATGGTTTTGCCTACTAGTTCCCCCCAGGATGCGAGAAGCACTTTTTCTTGGTAAGTATCTTCTAGTCGATACGTTTTTAACAAATCTTTGAAGGCGTCTGCCAGGGGGGTGGCATCTTTTTTTCTATTGGGTGTCATTTGAGTCTATAAAAAGTTCGGAGGCAATACTATCCGCAAGTAGCTGCCCCTTTTTGGTTAAATAAATAGTTTTGGCATGGGTGTAAATCATCTCCAGGTTGGTTAATTTTTCGAGGGGTACCCGTTTAAGTTGCAGCAGGTCAATTTGGTGGCGCGTATTCAAACTTTCGGTATTTAGGCCCCATCGAGTACGTAGGCCAGTCAGTATTTCTTCGTTGACCAAGCCTTCTTTATCCATGTTTTCTAGGACAAACGGGAGCTTTCCTCCTTTCAGATTTTTGAGGTAGTTTGGATTAGAGGGTGGATTAAAGCCCCTTGAAGTCCCATCAAAGGAATGAGCGCTAGGGCCAATGCCAAGGTACGGAATACGCTTCCAGTAATTACTATTGTGAATCGCCTCTTGGTGTGGCAGACAAAAATTTGATATTTCGTATTGATCGTATCCTGATTTTTCACATTCTTCTTGTAGCCATTCAAATTGGGCGGCAACAAATTCTTCATTAGCGGGAGAAAATTTTCCTTTTTTCACCCAGTTTCCAAAGGCTGTTTTGGGCTCTATGGTGAGGGCATAGGCGGAAAGATGACCTGGATTTAAGGTCAATGCTTCTTTGAGAT
This sequence comes from Algoriphagus sp., assembly GCA_023255285.1. Lineage (GTDB taxonomy): Bacteria > Bacteroidota > Bacteroidia > Cytophagales > Cyclobacteriaceae > Algoriphagus. The sequence continues at coordinate 4,739 of JALRIY010000034.1, read as the reverse complement.
CTTTTTGCCAAAGGCTATGGTCCACATGGGGATAGCCATAAATTAGGTCAATGGAGAATTTCTCAAATCCTGTATTTCGGGCAAGTTGAATTGCTTGTTTGGCTTGTTTGGCTGAGTGTGCCCTATTGTAGGTTTTCAAGATTTCATCCTGGAAACTTTGAATTCCCAAGCTTAGTCGGTCTATACCCATTGCTCTCCAGGCGGCTAGGGAATGGCGGCTGAGGTCGTCTGGGTTAGCTTCCAGGGTTATTTCTCTTTTTTTTCCTGGAAACAAGCACTCAATCTGATAAAGAATTTTCTCAAGTTCATCGACAGGAACTAAAGAAGGAGATCCTCCTCCAAAATATACGGTATCAATGTGCTGTCCTTTTAGATAATCTTTTCGAAGCTCTAGTTCCAGTCCAATGCCTTCCAGCACTGGTGTCATGGATTGAAGTTGGGTTGAGAAATGGAAGTCACAGTAATGGCAAGCTTGTTTACAAAAAGGAATATGAACGTAAATCCCTGCCATAGCGGTTTTTTTAAAAGGTAAATATAGAAGTTGTTCTTTGTAGGTTTCTTTTTGCTTAGGGAATACGTAGTGTACCTAAGGTGGAAGTAAACAAATTTTTTAGTTCAAAGACAATTCATTTGGAGTCTGACTTTGGAATGCTGAGTTTTGTAAAAAGAAATTCCAGAATTTTACGAGAGGGTTTTGGTGGGAGAACATTTAAAAGAGAAAAGATCGGGTATTTCGATACGTTCACTTGGTTCCATGCGACAATTTTTATTCATTTTCTTTCTTTTTCTATTGCCTTTACTGGTTTCAGGGCAAGAACTGGAAAATTATGACCAGAATTGGAGAACTTCAACGAATCAAACCCTTGGTGCATCTATTGCACAGAAAGAGGTAAAGTTAGCGGTACATTCATTTCCTTCCTCCTACTTTCAGTTTGAAATTCCTGGAAATTCCACTGTATTTATTGATGGGAAGTTGTGGCGGTTAATTTTAAGTGACACTACCTTTCAGCTTCCAACTGCTTATTTTATAAAAGAGTTTGGAATGGATACCCTTTTGCTGACTGTGGTGAATGATCAAATAAATCTTCGCGATTTGAATTTGAGTATCACTAAAATTTCGGAAAAAGATTTCCATGAAACGGAAGGAGCTCTCAAACCTATTCAGTTGAATGAAGAAAAAAGGGTTCAAATGCAACCATTAAAAGACTTCTTTGCACTATCCTTGTTTTTGACTTTATCCTTAGTTGCTGTTTATAGAAGAGTTTATCCATATTTATTAGGGGACTTACTTCAGCCTTTATCAGTCATTAAAGCAGAGGATTTTTCTGAAAGTGGAGGGCTTCAAAAAGTTTTTTCCCTTGACATATTATTGTTTTTATTGATCGTGTCTATGCTGCTAGCCCAGAGTTTGGTTGCTGCTCTGGTAGTATATAGAATGGAATGGATTCAAGGATGGATTGGGGAGACCGCTTTATCCTTGCTGGGTTTTTGGACAGTATGTGCGCTCGGAATTCTCTTGCTTACAATTCTTAAATTCAACGCTATTCGATTATTTAGCTATCTTTTTGACTTAGGGAAGGTTGAGTTTGCTCATTTTTTTTACCTATTACGCTTAATTTCAATTGGATTTGCTTTGGTTATTTTTGTTACTACATTTTTGGTGATTAATGATTTTAGGCAGTTGAGCTTTGTGTTTCCAATGGGGATGCACCTCCTTTTTTGGATTTATTTACTTGGGATTCTAGGACTTTTCTTGATGATGGTGAGTCGCTTGAATTTTAAGAAATATCATTTATTTACTTACCTTTGTATCGTTGAATTAGTACCCTTTTTGGTTTTGTCCAAATGGTTAATGGTATTAATGCAATGATGTGTTGAACGTAAAAGGAACTCCTGGCATGAGTGCAGCTCCAAAAGACCGCTATACCCCCGTAAGAAGCATATTGGTTTCACAACCAAAACCAACAGAGGCCAATTCCCCCTATTTGCTGCTTGCAGAAAAATACAAGTTGAAAATTGATTTCAGACAATTTATCAAGGTGGAGCCAGTTCCTCCGAAAGAGTTTAGAAAGCAAAAGATTGATATATTGAAGCATACGGCGGTTATTTTTACCAGCCGCAATGCAATTGACCACTTTTTTGCGATTTGTAAGGACTTCAAAATTGAGATGCCTGCAGAAATGAAGTATTTCTGTATTTCAGACCAAACGGCACACTACCTCCAAAAGTACATTGTGATTCGGAAGCGAAAGCTATTTGTAGGGACAAAAACAGCAGAGGACTTATTTGACTACTTTAAAAAACATAAAAACGAAAAGTATCTTTTTCCTTGTTCGGATATTCGTAAGGACGACATTCCTACATATATGGAAAAGCATGGGATTTCCCTCACAGAGGCGACCATTTACCATACTGTTTCGGCAGATCTTTCTGATTTAGCAGATGTTAAATACGATGTTTTGGCTTTTTTTAGTCCCTCTGGCATAAAATCCTTACATCAAAATTTTCCAGATTTTGTCCAAGGAGAAACACGAATTGCTGCATTTGGACCGACAACAGCACAGGCAGTACGAGATATGGGGTTGATTTTAGACATCGAAGCTCCGTTGCCAAATGCCCCAAGTATGACAGGTGCGCTTGAATTATTTATTAAAAAAGCAAATAATCTGTAATTCTCGGAATCATTTTTGGTGATTTCTCAGTTTAAATTCAAGGACAAGTTTAAATTAGAGTACTTCACTATCGAATGAATATATTTAAGCACTTGGGTATTTTTTTGAGAGGGGCAGTTTTTATTTTTCTGCTTCTGGTGTCACCTGTCCTGGTAGCGCAGCAGATTCCCCAATTTACCCAATATTTGGACGCTTCAGCCTACTTCAATCCAGCATTTGTAGGAATCCAAGAGGGTATCCAATTTACAGCCTTTCACCGTACGCAATGGCAGGGATATGCCCCTTCAACGGGAGTTGGCGTAGCTCCAACTACACAATTAATTACACTACAAGGTAGACTAAAGTCCAAGAATATCGGCTATGGTTTGTCTATTGTCAACGATCAGTTGGGGGCAAACACCCAGCAAGAAGTTAATTTACAAGGAAGCTACCAACTCAAAATACGTCGAACTCAACTTAGTTTTGGAGGGTATTTAGGAGTTTCTAACAGCACATTGGATTATGGAGATCTTCAAGTAGTCAATCCAGAGCCAAACCTTCCTAGCTCAGGTACGGAAACTCAATTGGCTTTGGATATGGGTGCGGGATTGCTAGTCGACAGAGGTAATTTTTATTTGGGCTTGAGTAGTAGACATCTCAATCAGGCTTCTTTTGATTTTGGGGATGGGACTTATGCCAACCGCCTTGATCTACACAACTACCTGTTAGTGGGCTATCGGATTCGACCTATCGGGCAGCTTCGCCTAGAACCGAGTATTTTATTTAAATCATTGGGTTCCCATACTGTATCGTATGAAGTAAGCGTTATAGCCACAGTCCAAAATCGAGTAAGGGCTGGGATTGCTTACAGAGGAGAGGAGTCTGTATCTTTAATTTTGGGTTACAGCTTATTAAAGGACTCCAGCTTAAGACTGGGCTATGCCTTTGATTTAGTGGTTGCGGGTTTAGAAGCAAAGGCTCCCAGTTCGCATGAAGTGCTTTTGCGATACAATTGGTCTAAGACTATCAAAACAGTAAATCGAGTCATCCAACGTACACCAAGGTTTAGGTTCTAAACTATAAAAAGTAAACAAGAATGTATCCTTATGTGTTGGAATCTGAAGGTCTTAGATTAAAACTATTTGTATTATTGACTTAAAAAAAGCTAACTTTCGGAGTCATTATATTTATTTGGCGAACTTTGGCCAAAAATTTGATGCTTTCTTAAAAAAGTCATTTATGTATACTAGAATAAAAGTTTCTTTTTTGCCGCTTATCCTAGGGCTAATTCTTATAACGATATTACCAAGTTGTGGACTCCTCAATAAAAAGGGGATGGCTAGTGACAAGGCGAATCGAAAAGGTGAAGTAACTGGGGTAGCAAAGCGAATTCGATGGAAGCAAAATCTTCCAGTAGACATGGTTCCAATCAAGGCAGGTACGTTTTGGATGGGGCAATCCGATGAAGATATTGCGTTTACACAGGCTTCTTTAAACAAGCAAATAACTATTTCTGAATTTTTTATGGACAAGTATGAAGTGTCCAATAACAAGTACAGACAATTTTTGGAAGCGGTAAAATCTGGTCAGTTGGCGTCTGGTACTCCTACTACTTTAAAAGCAGAACCTACATTTGACATCAACACCCTTAAGCCAGATAGTACGGTTTGGACTAAAAGTTTCTCCTATCATTATGGAGATCCCTTAATGGAGTTTTATTTTGATCACCCTGCATTTGATTCGTACCCGGTAGTAGGAGTATCTTACGATCAGGCAGCGAAATATTGTGAATGGAGAAGTTACCACCTTCGAGCAAACGATGACATTGAATTTGACCTTCCTGCTTTCAGATTGCCGACAGAGGCAGAATGGGAATATGCAGCGAAAGGGGGAAAAGAAATTGCAAAATATCCTTGGGGAGGTCCTTACCTCAAGAACAAGAGAGGTTGTCTAATGGCAAATTTCAAGCCAGGGAGAGGCAATTACATAGATGATGGATTTACTTACACGGCTCCTGTGGATGTGTTTGCACCCAATGGCTTTGGCTTATATAACATGTCGGGCAATGTAGCTGAGTGGGTTATGGAT